>JADJJE010000002.1:300000-521734 GCA_016706685.1 Sandaracinaceae bacterium
AAGAAGATCCACAAGAAGCAGGGCACGAACGTGACCCACACCGTCACGAGTGAACCCAGCACGCCTGCGAGCATGGGCGGCAGCGCGCCAGGATGCCGGAACGCCCCCATGAACCCCACGAACTGCACCACCATGATGAGCGGCCCAGGCGTGGTCTCGGCCAGCCCGAGCCCATCCAGCATCTCGCCGGGCTCGAGCCAGCCGTAGGTCTCCACGGCGCGCTGCGCGATGTAGGCCAGCACTGCGTAGGCGCCGCCGAAGGTGACCACGGCGGCCTTCGAGAAGAACACGCCCTCTTGTACGAAGACCGACTCGCTCCCGAGCGCCAGCGTGAGCGCGAGGATCGGAGCAGCCCACAGCGCGGCGCACACCAGCACCACCCGTGCCGCGCGCCCGCGTGAGGTCTTGGTGTGCTCGAGCTCGCCGTTGGCGGCCATGGCGTCGATCACGGTCTGGTGCTCACCGTCCACGGCCAGCGTCACGGGGGCGGGGAACGCGGCGGGACGAACGCGGCTGCCCACCAACCCGAACGTGCCGGCGCCGAGCACCACCAGGGGGAAGGGTACGTCGAAGAAGAAGATGGCCACGAACGCCACGGCCGCGACCAGCACCATCAGGCGGCTCTTGAGCGCACGCTTGCCGATGCGCAGCACGGCCTCCACCACCACCGCCAGCACGGCGGCCTTCAGCCCGAAGAACACGGCCTCGATGGCGGGCAGCTCACGGAAGCCCGCGTACAGCATGCTCAGGCCCAGGATGGCGACGAACCCGGGCAGCACGAACAACAGCCCAGCGGCCAGGCCGCCGCGCGTCTTGTGCATGAGCCAGCCGATGTACGTGGCCAACTGCTGCGCTTCGGGACCCGGCAGCAACATGCAGTAGTTGAGCGCGTGCAGGAAGCGCTCCTCGTCCACCCACTTGCGCCGCTCCACCAGCTCCTTGTGCATGGTGGCCACCTGCCCCGCCGGGCCGCCGAAGCTCAGCAGGCCGATCTTGGTCCACACACGCAGCGCCTCCCCGAAGGAGACGCGGCGTGGCGTGGTGTCGCTCGGCTCGGGCGTGGGCACGGTGCCTGGTAGCACGCGGCCCATCCCACGCTATTACGGGCAGAAGTGCGACGGGTCGGAGAACGAGGCATCGAGCGCCGCGTCCTGCTCGCCGGGCTGGAGCGCCAGGTCCCAGTCGTCGTGGTCGGGCGCCGCGTCCCCATAGGACCATGACCCGTCGATGGTGGTGGTGCCGTCGGGCTGAACGCTGAATATGAAGCGCACGTAGCCCGCGTCGGAGTCATCGGTGCGGGACGGGTCCTCGCACCAGCGGCCGGTGAACACGTCGCCCGAGAGTGTGCCGCGCACGGCGCCACCTTCGTGCGCGTAGGAGCCCCACACCTCGTCGCCGACTTGGCGCAGGACCATGGTGCCCCAGTCGCCGCGGTAGAGGCCCATGTAGGTGGCACCAGCGGCTTCGCTCGTGGTGGTGCCGCCGGTGGTGGTGGCGCCGCCCCCGCAGCCGAAGAGGAGGAGGGAGAGCACGGACAGAGTGAGGATGCGATGCGTCATGCGGCGAGCGTAGTGGCACCTGGGACCGTGGGTACAGCAAGAAGCGCCGTCATCCTGGCAGTGCCTCGAGCTGCACCGGCACGTGCTTGTGGAAGGGCGTCCGCGTGAACGGCTCGCAGTGCTCCGCCGACGTGAGCTGGTTGAGCGCCGGGCCCAGGGGCTCGCTGTCGCCGTAGCGGGTGCCGTGCCCGTGCGGCAGCGTGACCATGCCGCGCCGCACGCTCTCGTCGCGCTTCACGCTCACCTCGATGACGCCGCGCGCGGAGCGCACGCGCGCGCGCTTCCCGTCGGACAGGCCGAGCGCGTCGGCGTCGGCCGGGTGGATGCGCAGGGCCCCGTCCTTGTCTTGCTTGCGCCAGGCCGGGTCGCGGAAGATCGCGTTGGCGTTGTACATGCGGCGCTCTCCGGCCAGCAGCACGAAGGGGAACTCCGCGTTGGCCGTGTTGGGAGGCACCTCACGCGCGAGCTCGCCGAGGGCGCTCAGCATCTCGGGCACCTCCAGGTGGGCGCGCTGGTCCTCATGGGCTAGCAGCGACCACACCTCGCTGTACTCATGGCGGCTGAGCACCACGCCCGAGCGCTGCTTCAGGATGGCGCGAAAGAGGCTCACCCCCAGCGTGGCGCGGTTGCCCGTGTAGCCGGCACGCTTCACCGCCCGCGCGTGCTTGCCGGCGTACATCATGGCCAGCGGCAGCAGGAACGCCGTGGACGCCGCGCCTTCGGGCAAGGCCTTGCCCAGCGTCCGGTAGAGCACCGAAGCCGCGTATGGCTGCCACTTCGGGCGCGTCACCAGCGTGGCGCCCAGCGCCCCCAAGAACGCGAGGTGCTGCGCCTGCTCGGGCTCGCTGCGCGCGATGCGCTCGAGCAGCGGGAAGCGCTTCGGCAGCTCGCCCATGGCTTCGAGCAGGCGCGTGTAGATCTCAGCCTCCGGCAGCGACTCGCCCAGCGGTTCGAAGAGCGGCTTCCTCAGCTGGAAGGCGTTCACGGGGAACTCGAGGTTGAAGCCCGTGCACTCCCACTTCTCGAACTGCGAGGCGGCGGGCAGCACGTAGTCCGCCAGGCGCGCCGTCTCGGTGAAGGCCACGTCCACCACCACCAACAGCTCCAGCTTGCCGAGCGCTCGCGCGTAGGCCTGGCTGTCGGCTGCGGTCACGGCGGGGTTGGCGCTGTCCACGAAGAGCGCGCGCACGCGGTCGTCGCCCGGGTGTTCGATCTCGGCCGGCAGGATGTTGGGCGGGTAGATGCCCGAGATGGCGTGCATGCCCTGGTTCGCGGTGCGCCAGTACTTGGGGCTGCGCTCGTCGGTGTGGCCGATCACGGGCAGCAAGAAGGTGTGCAGGTTGTTGCCGCCGCGCTTGCCAAAGTTGCCCGTCACCAGGAACAGCAGCTTCTCGAGGTAGCCGTTGAGCGTGGTGCGCGGGCTCTGCTGAATGCCCAGGTCCACGCGCACGCAGGCGCTCTCGGCCTGCGCGAAGCCCCGCGCCACGCGCTGCACGTCGGCCAGCGGCACATCGGCGCGGGCCACGTAGTCCTCGACGGGCACGGCGCGCAGCACGCGCTCGAGCGCAGCAAAGCCGGTGGTGTGCTGCGTCAGGAACGCCCGGTCGTGCAGCCCCTCCTGCACGATGATGCCCAGCATGGCCGCCATCAGGAACGCGTCGGTGCCGGGCCGCAGCTGCAGGTGCACGTCGGCGTCCTTCGCGGTCTCCGTGCGCCGCGGGTCGATGACCACCAGCGTGCGCTTCGGGTCCTGCTTGATGTCGCGCAGCGTGTCGCGCGCGTTGGGGATGCCGTGCGCCTGCCACGGGTTCGCGCCAATCACCAGCACGAAGTCGGCGTGCTCGACGTCCTCGGTGGTGTGGCAGGTCTGCTTGCCGAAGAGGCGCCCGTTGGCCCAGAAGTCGCCGGTCTTCTCCTGAGCCAGCGAGTTGTAGAGGTAGCGGCTCTTCATGGCTTTCTGCAGCTGCCGCCCGTAGGCGCCGCCCAGGTGGTTGCCCTGCCCGCCGCCGCCGTAGAACGCGAACGCGCGCCCGCCATGGCTCGCGCGGATCTTCAGCAGGCGTGCCGCGATGTCGCCGAGCGCCTGCTCCCAGGTGGTGCGCTCATAGCTGCCGTCGGGCATGCGCCGCAGCGGGTGCGTGAGCCGGTCGGCGTTGTCCTGATAGAAGCCCAGCCGCGCGCCCTTCTGGCACATGTAGCCCTTCGACACGGGGTGCTGCTCGTCGCCGCGGATGCGCACGAACTGACGTTCGGCGGTCTCCACCTCGAGGCCACAGTTGCGCGAACACAGGATGCAGGCGGTCTTCTCGGTGCTCATGCTCGGTGCTTCTCCGCGTGCTCGCGCGCGCTCTCGTCCACGTCCACTTCGGCCGCGGCCAGACGCCGGCATGCCCGCAAGATCTCGTTCGACAGCTGCGGGTCCGCGACGGCGCGCGAGAGCAACAGCCCTCCCACCGACAGCGACGTCACCGCCAGGGCAAGCTGCTTCGGGCTCAGCCCTCCCCGCGAGGGTGCGCCGCGCTCTTCCAGCAGGCTGGTCATCATGCGCAGGTAGCCCGTGAGCTCCTCGCGCGGGGCGTCACCCAGGCGGCCGGCCTCCACGCTCAGCGACGGCAGCGGACAGCCCTCGGCCACGGCGTCCCGGTGAGTCGTGCTCAGGTAGCGGCGCGTCAGCTCACGCACCAGCTCAGCCCCGCTGGCGTCCTCCAGCCCCGCGAACAGCGAGCCCTCGGTGCGCGTCTGCGCGCTGGCCAGCACCTCGGCGAGCAGCTGCTCCTTCGAGTCGAAGTGCGCGTAGAAGCCGCCGACCGTGCGCTCGGCCCGGGCCATGACGTCCGCCACGCTCGTGTTGGCGTAGCCCCGCTCGCGGAAGAGCGCACCGGCGGCGCTCAGGATCTGCTGCCGCGTGGCTTCCTTCTGGCCTTCTTTCCAGCGCATTCCATAGTATGATGCATATAATACAAAGTGACGCAAGCTGCCGGTCGCGTTTCGACCCGAGACCGAGCGCACGCGGGATGCCCGAACGGCGGTCAGCCCATTTTGCGGTCGAGTCCGCGGCCGCCTATGCTGTGGCCATGAAGGTACGGGGAGTGAGCACTCGGGCGTCAGCGCACAGCGCAGATGTCACCACCTTGGTCGTTGCGTTCGCGGTGCTTGGAGCGGTCGGTGCTCCGGGGTGCTCCACGAACTCTGTTGATCCGGGTGACGCGGGAGCGCCTGCCCAAGACATCGGACCCTACGTCGTGGACATCCGCCCTGTGCCGTATCCGACATACTGTGGAGACGATGGCCCCTGTCCGGCAGGAACGGAGTGCCGCGAAGAGGGCTTCTGTTCCTACTCTTGGTACGACGTGTGTGCCTTCGATGATGCGGGGCGAGCGGTGCAAGTGACGCTCAACGGGGACCCGTGCGCGATCACGGATGTGAGCCCGAGCGGCAGAGCCTGGGGCATCGGAATGCCCGCTGCGTTCTGTACAGCACTCGCCGACCCACAGTCCTACGAGGCGCTGCACTACGGTGAGGTCTTCCCAACGGGCTGTCGCTGGAGCGATGGCTCGGTCTTGGCCACGCCATCCGAAGACGCTTGCCATGGAATTCCGTTCTCGCCCGGCCCTCTCGTGGATGCGCCGTGGTCCTTCTGCGGAGGACCATGTGGCAACGTCGACTGTGGAGAGACGGGCGACGCGAACGCACTGCTCGATGTCTTGGGCTCGGGCGCAGGCGACTACGCACACGTGTGTGCCGGTGCCAACGACGAGCGCGCCTTCGGTGCGTGTACCGTGACCTCACGCCAGTGCTCGCGCGAACACCTCTCTGATGTCGCGGGGTGCGTCCACTGGCTGACCGAGTCTTGGGGCGGGGAGCAGTTCTGCGCGTGCATGTTCACCGATCAAGACGGCAGCGAGCCCGAGGCGCAGGGTTGGGTGGTGCCGCGCAGTGTTTGTCGGCGCTACCGCGAGCTCTACCCAGACAGCGTGAACTGCCGCGACGACGAGTTCGCGCTGATGCCGTGAGGCGGTCCACTGCGTGCACGACCATGGACCACGGCGCGCCCATCGGTCGCGTCAGTGCACCGCTCGCGCCCGCTCGCCGCTCGCGTCGGGTGGGATCGCGATCAGCTGCGCCGCTGCCAGCGCGCTCACGCGCCGCGCCGCGGGAGGCTCGGTGCCCCAGCCGCGGATCTGCGTGACGTCGGCCTCGAGCAGGTCCTCGCCCATGGGCCCGCCGCGGTAGAACGCGCGGATGCGCCCGCCCTCGGCCACCAGGTGCACGTCCGCCACGATGCCCGCCGCGCTGGCCCAGTCCGGGTGCTGCTGCGGCCGCCCGGTCGTGTCGAGGCTCACCATGCTCAGGCGCATGCCGTCGCCAGGATAGATGAGCGCCAAGTGATAGCCCGCGCCGTTCCACACCGCGGCGGCCACGCCCCAGGGCACGGGGATCTCGACGGCCGGCCCGCGCGGGGTTCCGTCGGGAGCCACCTGCGCGAGGTACGTGCGCGCCAGCGTGGGGTCCTGCGCGTCCAGCTCCTGGAAGAACACGGCGAAGCCATCGGGCGTGGCGGTCGCGGCCACCCCGAACGGTGAAGCCGGTGGCGGGTTCTGGCGCGTCACGGCGCGCGGCTCGCCCACGGTGGCTGCTCCGCCCACGCCGCCGCGCCACGCCACGTGCCGCACCTCGAAGCGCGAAGCGGCGCCGCCGTGGTCCACCGCCAGCGCGATCAGGTAGCCGCCGTGTCCCGGCACCACCGTGGCGCTCACGGGCGACCCCTGGTGCAGCGGCACCACCACGTCGTCGGGCAGCTCGAAGCGTGCGCCCGTGCGTTCTGCGGTGGACGCGAGGGCCGTGCGTAGGCGCGCCACGCGGCCGTCGGGCAGCAAGACCGCGCGCCGCACCACGTACTCGGGCTCCGGGTCTGGACGGCGTCGTCCCTGCGCTAGGGCGGCCGGAGCCATGCCGGCCAGGCTAGCAGCCATCAGGATGGCCATGGAAAGCAGGCTGGTTGTTCGCGGGCGGAGTGTCGACACGGGGTACCTCAGAAGGAGGTAGCCACGAGGCCGCGTTTCGTGACCAACCGACGACACATTTGTTCTTCCGTCGGCGACCTCGGGCGCCGAGCCCGCGCCGCGATACACTGCCACCCATGTCCCAGCCCGATGACCCGAGCCGCAAGGAAGCCCGCATCGTCGAGGCGCGCATGCGCCTGCGTGAGCGCTTCGAGGCCCGCCAGGCCGCTACGCCGGCGCGCGCCGACACGGCCCCGGAGGGCACGGGCCCGGCCAACCGCCACGGCATGCCGCGCCTCCCGCCCGGCCAGTACGAGGTGACGGGCTGGCCCGTGCTGGACCTCGGGACCAAGCCAGTGGTGTCGAAGGACGTGTTCCGCCTGCAGCTCTTCGGCGCGTGCGAGCACCCGCAGGTGCTGGACTGGGCCGCGCTGATGGCGCTGCCCGTCGTGGACGACACCAGCGACTTTCACTGCGTCACCACCTGGTCGCGCTACGACATGCGCTGGCGCGGCGTGCGCTTCGCCGAGCTGGCCGCGCTGGCAGGCGTGCACGACAACGCTGAGCACGTGCTGTGTCATGCCTACGACGGCTACACCACCAACCTGCCGCTGGTGGAGGCTCTCAAAGACGACGTGCTGATCGCCTTCGAGGTGGACGGGCAGCCGCTGCAGCGCGAGCACGGCGGGCCGGCGCGCATGATCACGCCGCAGCTCTATGCGTGGAAGGGCGCCAAGTGGATCTCCAAGATCGAGTTCCGCGTGGACGACCGCCCTGGCTTCTGGGAGGAGCGGGGCTACTCCAACAGCGCGCACCCCTGGCGCGAGGACCGCTACAGCTGATGGCCGCCCAGCGAGCGGTGGAGCTGCTTCTGGCCGCACCGGCTTGCGCGGGGCGAGTTCGCGCCACGCTGCGGCTCGGCTGCGGGTGCATCGTCACCCGCGAGATGGCCGCGGACCGCATCCAGCAGACGATGGACGGGGCCACGCTGGTCGTGGGCAAGTTTCCCTGCCCCGACCACGCGCAGCCGTCCTAGTACCTCACTCGTCGTCGTCTTCCTCCTCTTCGTCCTCGTCGTCTTCATCCTCGTCTTCGTCTTCGTCCTCTTCGGTCTCCCACGAGAGCACCAGCGTGTGGCCCCAGGTGATCCCGTCCCAGTCGAACTCCTCGGTGATCAGGTCCACGTACTGCTGCTCGCCGTAGAGCTGCGGGTCACCGTTCTCGTCCTCGAAGGCGATGACCACCGGAAGGTTTCGCGACTGCACGAAGTCGTGCGCCTCGATGGAGGTCTGCCACTCGTCGAGGGTGTACTCCTCCGAGAACGTCTCGATGTCCTCGTTGTCGATCCAGACGAGGATGAAGTTCCATCCGTTCTCTTCCTGAAAAACTGCAACCTCGTGCTCGGTCGTCGTCACATGGGCCTCATTGGCAAAGGGGGACGCCGAGAGTAGCGGTCTCTGCGCACCGCTCAGCGAAGAATCGCGTGCCTACGAGGTGTTCTTTCTGTGACGGAATCAGCTCACTCGGGGCGACCCTCTGCATATGACCGACACCAACACCGTGGGCGCGCTGATCACCACCTACCCGTACGACCCCGAGCAGCGCAAAGTCACGCTGTGGGTGGGGCTCGGCTTCCTGGGTCTCTCGGTGGCCTTCCCCATCTTGTACGCGCTCGACGCCGACGCCGTGGGCCAGACCGTGTGGCTGTCTCCCGTCTTGTTCGTGGGCGGGCTGCTCACGCTCGCGCACTGGGTGTACACCGGCCGCATCTCACTGCGCATCCACCAGGGGGGCTTCGTGCATCGCGGGCGCTTCGTGCCCTTCGCCAGCATCCGCGGGCTCCGCTACAAGCTGGTGCAGGTCATCGGCGAGTCGGGCGGGTACAACCGCGGGTTCTGCGAGGTGCGCGTCGCCGACGGAAGCAAGGTCAAGGTGCACATGCAGCTCGAGGGCATGGAGAAGGTCATCGGCGACTTGGTGGGGCGCAGCATGCCGCTCATCTGCGAGGGCATCCTCAACGCGGTGAAGAGCGGCCAGTCCGTCACCTGCGGCCCCTTCGAGCTGCACCCCCAGGGCATGGTGTGCAAGGGCAAGTCCATCCCGTGGGCGCGCGTGGCCATCTCCCAGAGCGGCGTGGACGCCACCATGCAGCTGCTCGACGTGGACCCCGACTCCGGTGACTACAAGAAGGTCCACGAGGCGAAGATCGCCGACGTGGAGAACGCCGACGCGGTCGAGGCCGTGGCCGAGCAGCTGCGCAAGGAAGCCATCCGGGCCAGGCCGCGCTGACTATCCACGCGTGATGCGGAACGCGTGATGCGGGCTGCGCTTGAAGTCCTGCGGGACGGTGGCCTCGTGGATGTCCTTCACCACCAGGCCGGGCAGCTTGGCCGGGTCCAGCTGGAAGCCGCGCGCGTGGGTCACGAAGTAGAGCACCCCACCGGCAGCCAGGCGTGCGGCCGCGTCTTGGATCAACGCCGGGTAGTCGCGCGTGACGTCGAAGTCGCCCGTCATGGACTTGCTGCGCGAGTAGCTGGGCGGGTTCAACAGGATGCGGTCGAAGCGGCCGCGCGACCCGCTCAGCCACCGCAGGCAGTCGGCGCGCTCGAAGAGGTGCCCGCGCGAGGGGATGCGGTTCAGCTCGAAGTTGCGCACGCCCCAGTCGAGGTAGTTGGTGTTGAGGTCCACGCTCACCACCTCGCGCGCCATGCCGGCGGCGGCGTACACGCTGGCGGTGCAGGTGTAGGCGAAGAGGTTCAGCACGAAGAGGCCACGGCACTCGTCACGCAGGGTGTTGCGCAGCGTGCGCATGTCCATGAAGAGCCCGCAGTCCAGGTACTGCCCGAAGTTCACCTCGAAGCGCAGGCCCTGCTCCTCCACCACCTCGATGACCTCACGCGCGGGCGCGCGCCGCTCGTACTGCCCGGGGGCGCCGCGGCGGGCGAGGTCGGCTCGGCTGCGCTGCCGCACGCGCAGGTGCACGCGCTCGGGGTCGATGTCGAGCTCCTTCGGCACCACCAGCATGGCGTCGCGCAAGCGCCGCTCGGCGTCCACCTCCGACACCGAGCGCGGCGCGCCGTACTCGTGCACGAGAGCAGCGGGGCCGTTCTCGGTGCGGAACACGTCCACGGCCACGTTGTACTCGGGGATGTCCGCGTCGTAGAGGCGGTAGCAGCCGAGTCCCTGCTTCTCGGCCCACTTGGGCACCGTGCGGAGGTTCTTGCGCAGCCGGTTCTCGAACATGACCGCTTCGCTGCTGGGCCGGCGCCACGCGGGCCCCTCGTGGGCCGCACAGGCTGGAGTCGAGACGGCGCTTGGGCAGCGCCACCCTGGAGCTTGCCGCGGCGCTGTCATCCTCGGTCACCGGCGCATCGCTCACGGCGGGGGCCTCCGTCCGCCGCGGCACCAGCGGGTACTGCAAGAAGCGGCACTCGATGGGCCCGTTCCACACCGGGATGCGGCGCTTGGCCTTGAGGCCGATGCGCTTCACCAGCGTGGAGTTGCCCGCCAGCACCCACGCGTCGAAGCCACCGAAGTGCTGCTTGAACGTGTCGCCCAGCGTCTCGTACAGCTGGTAGAGCGCCACGCCCTCACCCAGACGCTCGCCATAGGGCGGGTTCACGATCAAGAGCCCGCGCGCGCCCTCGGCGTGGTCTTCCCACACCTTCGGCGGCCGTGCGTCGGCCAGCCCGCGGCGCTCGAAGCGCACCATGCGCTCTACGCCAGCCAGTGAAGCGCCCTTGCGTGCCAGCGTGATGGCGTCTTCATCCACGTCGCTGCCCAGGATGGTCACCGCGCGCTGCCCATCGGACTCGCGGCCCCGTCGTGCGCGCGCCTGCGCCTCGGCCAGCACGCGCCGGAAGACATCTTCCTGGTGCCCACGCCAGCCCGTGAACCCGAAGCGCGGCCGGTCGAGCGCCGGAGCCACGTCGGCCACCATGCGCGCCGCCTCGATGAGCCACGTGCCGCTGCCACACATGGGGTCCAGCAGCACCTCACGCTCGCGCGTCCAGCCCGCCATCAGCAGCAGCGCCGCGGCCAGGTTCTCTTTCAGCGGGGCGCGCGCGCCGCGGGGCCGGTAGTGGCGCCGGTGCAGCGGCTCGCCCGCCAGGTCGATGGCCACCGACGCGATGCCGTCGCCGAGGTGCACATGGATGCGCACGTCCGGTGACTCGGTGTCCACGTTCGGCCGCGAGCCGGTGCGCTCGCGCAGCTGGTCCACCACGGCGTCCTTCGTGCGCAGAGCCAGGTAGCGCGTGTGCGCGGCGCGGTCGCCCGACACCACGCAGTCGACAGCCAGCGTCTGCTCGGGGCCCAGGTGCTCGGACCACTCGATGCCGAAGACGCCCTCGTACAGCGCGTCTCCGTCGGCGTCGCGCACCGGAAACTCGGCGATGGGCAGGAGCACCTTGCTGGCCACGCGCGACCACACGCACGCCGTGTACGCGTCTTCGAGCGTGCCGCTGAAGCGCACCACCCCGATGCCGGGAGTCACGCCACGCACCCGCTCGGCGCGGAGCTCTTGCGCCAGCACCTCTTCGGTGCCCCGCGCGCACGTGGCGATGAAGTCCATGGCGAGAGCTTGTAGCCCCCCCTATTGCGTTTGCCAGGCGACGAGTCCACCCTCTATTTCCATGAGGTTCAGGAGCGTGTGGGTCGCCCTGGGGTGGTCGGGGTGGATCATGGCGAAAACAGTTGGCCACCAGCTGGCATGGGCTGCATGCGTAGCGTCGATGGTGCTCGCGACGGCGAGCGTTGTGCAGGCGCAGGACGGGGACGCTCAGGCGGACGCGCGCCGGCAATTCACGCAGGGCGAGCAGGCCTATCGCGTGGGGAACTACGACGAAGCCGTCGAGCTGTGGCAGCGCGCCTACAGTATGGATCCGCGGCCGCGCATCCAATACAACCTCTCGCAGGCCTTCGAGCGTCTCGGTCGACTCGAGGAGGCCGTGTCGGCGTTGGACGCGTACCTGCGTGACACGCCCCCCGATGATCCGCTCTATGGTGAAGCGAACGCGCGGCTCGCGGCTCTTCGGCAGCGCGTCGCCCTCACGGGCATCCGCATCGTCGGCGGAGGCGCGGGCGGCCAGATCTTCGTCAACGATCAGGCATGGGGCGCCACCCCACGGCCCGATCGCATCCCCGTCGCTCCCGGGAGCCATCGCATCACGATCGTGGATCCGGACGGCACGCGCCACGAGCTCGTGGTGGCCGTGCCCGTCGGGCAGGTCGTGGACGTCACGGTGCCCACGGACTCCAACCCGGTCCCCGTGGTGGCAGACGGAGAAGAGACGGTGCCCATGCTGGGCTCCACTGCCGACGCGGACTCGAACCGCCACATTCTGTTGTGGGCCGGCGCGGGCGGTGCTGCCGTGGGCCTCGGGGTGCTGTTCTACGGCATCGAACGCCAGCGCGAACTCTCGGGCTGCTCGGACGCCGGCTTCGTCTGCCTCGAGGAGTCCACCGTAAAGCGTCAGCGCACCCTCGGCATGGTGCTGGGCGGCGTGCTCGTCGCGGCCGGTGCCACGCTCATCGTCCTCGACTTGCTCAGCAGCCGTCAGCGCCAGTCCTACACGGACGTGGAGCTCGGCATCGGTTTCGCCTCTCTCTCGCTCACGGTGCGCCGATGAAGCCGCTCGTTCTCCGGTTCTTGGCCATCGTGGGCCTCGCCTTCTTCGCAGCGTCGTGCACCGACGCGGGGCGCTGCCAGCTCGGTGCGAGGCGCCGGCCCGTGGGCTGCTCGTGTGAGGGAACTCCTGAGCAGGGCGCGAGCTGCGTCGCCGGGCGCTGCGAGGTGTGCCCGCTCGGCGCCGAGGGGTGTCGCTGCTCCAGCGGGGGCTGCAACGCCGGCCTCGCGTGCGTCACGTCGGAAGACCTCTGTGTGGCAGAGGACGAGACCGTCTGTGAGGAGAGCTGCTTCGACGGCTGGCACGGCGACGGTTACTGCGACGACGGCGGGCCTGACTCGAGCTACTCGTCGTGCAACCTCGGGACGGACTGCACCGACTGCGGCGCGCGTCGCAACACATGCGTCAACCCGGAGTACCCCACGTTCTGCCCCGAGGCGCCCGACACGCCGTGCTGGACTCCGTTCACGGACTGCGACTCCATCGCGTTCTGCGGTGACGACACCACCGCACACGCCTGCAACACGGGCTTCCGCTACGACTGCGCCACCGAGACATGCGTCGCGAACACCTGCGCTGACCCCGAGTTCCCCGTGTTCTGCGACTACGACCCGAGCTGCGCGACGTCGGGGCTCTGCTGCTTTCGGACGAACACGGACTGCCGCACCGCAACCCAGTGCCACGGAAACTGGTACGCCTGTCGGGGCCGGAGGGCGATCTCTCCGCTCACGATCGCCTGCGGCGCTGCGGTTGCCGATGTGGCGTGCGTCCTGCCGCCGCCCTGAGGTGTCGCCCGGCGTCTTGCTGGCCAGACCGCGGATGCGAAGAAGCCCCACCCAGCAGATGCAGGGAGGGGCTTCGTGCGTTGCGCAGGCCAGCCGCGATGGCTGGCCAGGCTGCTACAGGCGCTTCGAGTAGTACTCGATGACCAGGTTGACCTCGACGGGGAAGGGCACGGAGTCGGCCTTCGGCATCTCCTTGATGGAGGCCGTCTTCTTGTCGTCCTGGTACTCGAGCCACTCGGGGCGGGTGAGGCGCAGGTCGCCGAGGGCGGCCGCCACGGTCACGAGGTCCTGGCTGCGCGCGCGGAGCGAGATGACCTCGCCCGGCTTCACGCGGTAGCTCGCGATGTCCACGCGCTTCCCGTTGATCTGGAAGTGACCGTGGTTGATGAGCTGACGGGCCGCCGGGATGGTCGGCGCGAAGCCGGCGCGGAAGACCACGTTGTCGAGGCGACGCTCCAAGAACTCGAGCAGCTTGTCACCGCTCGGGTCACGGCTCGCGACGGCCTCCTTGTAGAGGCGACGGAACTGACGCTCGGTCAGACCGTAGTTCAGGCGGAGCTTCTGCTTCTCGAGCAGCTGCTTCTTGTAGTCGCTCATCTTGCGGCGACGAACGTTCTTCGCACCGTGCACGCCGGGCGGGAACGGGCGGTCCCACATGCTCTTGCGAGTGAGACCGGGAAGGTCGAGGTTCAGGGCGCGCATCTTCTTTACGCGCGGTCCGGTGTAGCGGGACATTCTTCCTCCAAAGCCCGCATCACGTGCGGGGGAGCGGCTTATTACTGAGCGACCGGCATGAGATCAAGGCGAAACGCGTAGAAAAAACGTGCCGCCCACCTAGCTCGGGGGGCGGAACTGTGACCGCGATCGGCATCGGCCGCCAGCAAAAACACGATCCGCCCGCCTCATGGACCAGCGCGAATCGGCCTTTCTCACAAAATTTCAATGGTTTGAGTCTCCGGATCAGTCTTGCTTCCCCTTTGCCCGCGTTTCGGGCGAAGGTACCGCCATGCACTCGCGCACAGGCATCGTGCTCTCCGGCGGCGGCGCGCGCGGCGCCTACGAGGTGGGCGTCGTGGCAGGGATCATGGACGTCCTGCGGCCTTCGAAGCTCGAGCGGGCCCCCTTCGAGATCTTCACCGGCACGTCCGTGGGCGCCATCAACAGCGCTTGGCTCGCGTCGCACGCGCACCGCCCGGACATGGACATCAGCGGCCTGGTGGCCGAGTGGGAGGGGCTGCGTCTGCGGAAGCACCTGCGCCTGGACCCCATGGGCATCTTGGCCGGGCGGCGCCTGCGTCCCTGGCTGTCCAAGCTGCGTGGCGACGAGGTGGGCCGCGTGGGCCGCTCGCTGCTGGACCCGCGTGCGCTCGAAGAGCTGGTGGCGCGCGCCATCCCCTACAAGCAGCTGCACCAGAACGTGGACACCGGTGTGGTGCGCGCGCTGGTGGTCGCGTCGCTCGGTGTGGAAGACGGCATCACCACCATGTTCGCGGAGGTGGCCCCTGGAGCGCACTTCGCCACCTCGAAGGACCCGCGGCGGCGCGCTCGCCCCACGCGCATCGACTCGCGCCACGTGCTGGCCAGCTCGGCCATCCCGCTCATCTTCCCGGCGCGCGAGATCGACGGCCGCTACTTCTGCGACGGAGGCCTGCGCTTCAACACGCCCATCGCGCCGGCCATCCGCTGCGGCGCCGAGCGCTTGGTCATCATCTCGCTGCGCAGCGAGACCAAGCCCGACGCCGAGTCGCGCGAGCTGGCGCTGCAGGCCTACCCGAACCCGGTCTTCCTGATCGGCAAGATCCTCGACGCGCTCCTGCTGGACCCGGTGAACTACGACTTGCAGGTGCTCGACCGCTTCAACCGCATGATCGACACGCTCGAAGAGGTGCTCGGCGAGGGCGAGATGGAGCGCGTCCAGAACGTCATCCAGGAGTCGCGCGGGGCGCCCTACAAGAAGGTGGAGCGCCTGGTGTTCCACCCCTCCGAGGACATCGGCCGCATGGCCGCGGCGCGGGCGCACGAGCTGCGCATGACGCACATCTCACCGCACCTCTTCTCGGGCGACCTCGCGCTCGAGCCGGGCTTCCAGGCCGACCTGCTGTCGTTCGTGCTCTTCGATGGGGAGTTCGCGACCCGCCTCGTGGCGCTAGGGCGCAACGACGCGCACGCCAGGGCGGAGGACATCCACAGGTTCTTCGACGTGTAACCGAGCTGCTTTTGGCACCCACGGCTTTCAGCCGTGGGTGCCATTGTGGTTTGCTGAAAAGCGAATTGGCCCCCTGGCGAGATGTGTCGGATCATCAGCCCGTCGCCCACACGCTGGCTTCGAGCAGCGTGTTCGCGGGCGCCAGCTCGAGCACGCCCGAGACCGTGGTTTCCAGGTCTCCCGCCAGGTCCATCACCTTCACCGTGGTGGCCAACGTCTGGTTCGGGGCGCTGCCCTGGAACGAATACATGTAGTCGACGATGCCGAAGTGCTCCGCGTCTGCGGGGGCCAGGCCGCCGCGTCCCAGGAAGCGCGACGTGCCGGCGTGCTCGAGGCGCAGGGTGACGCCGTAGAAGCTCCCTGGAGAGACCGACTGTCCACGCGCCGGTGGCACCGTGAGGGTGAGCTTGTAGCGAATCCACAGCTCGCGCCGCTTGGGGGACGCCGGGACCGTGAGCACGAACGGCGTGCCGGCCTGCACCGCCGCGCTGGCGATGGTGGGCTTGCCCAGGACCACCTTCCACAGGACCAGCAGCGCCAGCGCGGCCACCACGAGTGCGGAGAGCACCGGCACGACGATCCAGAAGGTCGACATCCCTCGACCTTACATCACGTGCCGCTCAGGGGAAGCGACGCGGCGCCATGGTGGTGATGAACGCGGCGAGCGCGGGCCACGGCATGTTCGGCGGCAGGTTGATGATGGGCAGGTCTTGCCCGAAGTCGCGCCGCCGGCGCAGCTCGCGGATGCAGTGCAGCGGGTTGCCGCTGACCGTGAGCGCGTCCACCAGCTCGGGCGTGACGGCGTCCTTGGCCTGCGAGCGCGTGGCGGGGTCCTTGTAGAGCCGGTCGATGCGCTCGCACTCCTCGGCGTAGCCCATGCCGGTGAGCATCTCCTTGTAGTACTCGCCCATGCCGCCGATGTAGAACGAGATGATGTCGCGCGCCTTCTCGGAGGCCATGCGGCCCGTGAGCGGGATGGCGGTGGTGAACGGCGCCGTTATGATCTCGCTCGGGTTGCGGCCGGCCTTGAGCGCGCCCTGCGCGATCCACTCGTGCCCGCGCGACAGCTCGGTGTAGGGCCAGAAGATGGGCATCCAGCCGTCCGCCATCTCGCCGATGCTGCGGATGGCCTGCTCCTTGAGGGCCGCCACGTAGATGGGCACCTTCCGCCGCACGGGCTTGTTGTCCAACGTGAACTTGCGGTACTCGCCAATCTTGGCGCCCGCCTGGTCGAGCGGGGTGCCGTCCAGCAGCGCGCGCGTGACGCGGATGACGTCGCGGGTCTGCGTGAGCGGCGCCTTGAACTCTCGGGCGGAAGCCCTCGATGACGCGCTTGCCGCTGGTGCCGATGCCCAGGATGACGCGACCGTTACTGATCTCGTCGAGCGTGGCCACGCTCATGGCGATGAGCGCGGGGGAGCGGCTGAACACGTTGATGATGCCCGTGCCCAGCTTGATGCGCTTGGTGTGGATGGCGATCTCGGCGAGCAGCTGGAAGCTCTCGTAGCCCCACACCTCGGGCAGCCAGAAGGAGTCGTACCCGAGGCGGTCGGCCAGGATGGCGGCCTTCAGGTAGAGCTTGCGGTCGTAGCCTTTCCAGAAGGCGATCAGGCCGGTGCGGTTCTGCATGGTTTCTCTCTCGGGCGCGGGTAACGGGGGGCTCGCGACGTATAGGATCGAATCGCGCGCGAGCAAAGCGGGCTGGACTTGAGCCCCGAGTGTGGGACACTGCGGGCCATGCTGACGCTGCATCCAAGGCTCCGCGGCTGCCGCTACGCGCGCGAGGTGCCCCTTGCTGTCCTGGTTGCGCTGGCTGGGGTCCTGACGGGCTGCGGCTCCAGCGGCGCCGAGGCGGGTGGTAGCGAGAGCGCGGAGACCAGCGGCGCCGAGGCGCTCCCCGAGGCGCCGCGCGTCACGGGCGCCGAGGCGCGCGCCATGGTCGCGGCCGGCGCCGTGTTGCTGGACGTGACGCCGCACGCGCGGGCCGAGCGCTCGCTCATCGAGGGCCGCACGCACATCCCGCTCAGTGAGCTGGCTGCGCGCATGGGTGAGCTGCCGCGCGACCGCGACATCGTCGTCTACTGCCTGGGCGGTGGGGCCAGCCCGCGCGCCGGCGCCCGGCTGCGCGCCGCGGGCTATCGTGCGTTCGTCATGGGCGCCAAGACCAACTGGGACCTCTGAGGACATCACCATGGCGCGTCGAATGCATTCCACCGATCCCGAGGCGCCGGACCCCTACGAGGGGGTTCCGTCTCGGGGCGCACGCCGCAAGGAGCAGCACGAGGTCACGTCCGAGATGGCGGACATCGGCCTCGCGCTAGCGGCGCTGTCCCCTGCGGTGCGCGCCAAGCTGGAGCTGCCGGACCTGCTCGAGCAGGCCATTCGCGAGCTGGCCGACACCACCAAGGGGGCGCGCGTTCGGCAGCGGCGCTTCGTGGCGCGGCAGCTGCGGTCGTATGACGGCAAGGCCCTGGCGCACGCCGTGGCGTTGCTGGATCCGTCGAGCCCCGTGTCCCTGGCGCGCGCGCAGCTCATCGAGCTGGCGCGACCGCTTGATGGACGCGCGCCGCGCGGACGAGGGCAGCGAGGAGTTCCTGGCCACGTACCCCACCGCCGAGCGTCAGACGCTGCGGCAGCTGGTTCGCGGGGCGTCCAAGGAGGCGGGCGACACCGAGGACCAGGCGGCACGAGGCAAGAGCGCATCGGCCAAGCGGCGGGCGCTCTACCAGTACCTCCGCGAGCGCATCGCCGAGGCGGACCCGCGCCCCACGGCGCTGCGGCCGCTGGCAAACGACGACGCGAGCGGCGCGGACGACGACGACGGCGACGACGAGTCGGACTGACCCACGCGCCAAAGTGGCCGGTCGTTTTGACCCGCGCGACCCGTCCGCCTGACCGCCGAATGAGCCCAGAATCAGGGTTCGTCGTGGCTGGTCCGGGGCTTGCTTTGGGGGCTCGCCCACATGCTCTCCGCCTCGTCTCCGCTGCGCCGTGCGTGGCTCTTGCTCATCCTCCTGGTCACGCTCACCGCGGCGCCGCTCGCCGCCCAGGCGACCGCGACAGACGCCGAGGTCGACACCTCCGGCGTGCCCGAACCCGCTGCCGACGAGGCCACCACGCCGCGCGTCGAGTTTCGCGACGGCCTGCGCATCACGGCGGGGCCCCACTCGGTCGCGTTCCGCGTGCTCAGCCAGTTTCGCTTCGTGCACACGCGTGAGGACGCCCAGCACGCGTCGACCTTCCAGCTGACCATGCTGCGCCCCAGCGTGCGCGGCAGCTTCTTCGATGGCTTGGTGGGCGTGTTCATCCAGCCCGAGCTGGCGGGTGACCACGGCCGCATCCTGGACGCGGAGCTCACGCTGAACCTGCACCCAGCGTTCTCCGTGACCGTGGGCCAGTTCATCACACCGGCCTCGCGCGCGTTCATGACGCCTGTGCCGGTGCTGATGTTTCCGGACTTCTCCGTCGTGTCGGTGGCCTTCCGCGAAGGACGTGACGTGGGCGGCATGGTGCGCGGTAGTTTCGCAGGCGGGCGCCTCGCCTACTACGTCGCGCTCGTGAACGGCAACGGCATCAACGTGCCCGCCAACAGCGGCGCGGGGCTCACCCTGGTGAGCCGCGTGGAGGTCATGCCCCTCGGCGCCGTGCCCTACGACACGACGCAGACCCTCTCGGGCCACGCCCCCGTGCGCTTCTCGCTCGCCGCGGGCTCGTACGTGGACCTCGTGCCGGATGGAGACGCGGTGGTGGGCGGCGACGCCACCTTCGTGGCAGGTCCCTTCATCCTGCTGGCAGAGGCCTACCTCGGGTGGCAGGAGGGGCGCAGCACGCAGCGCCGTGGTGCGTACGCCCAGGTGGGCGTGACCATCGTCCCGGACCGCCTGCAGCTCGGCTTGCGCGCGTCGGTGCTGGACCCCAACGCGGACCTTGGCAACGACTACCAGCGCTCCATCGAGGGTCTGGTGGCGCTCTACGCGCTGGGCAACCACGCCAAGCTGAACCTGCGCTACACGTTCACCGACCTCGGCTCGGCGTCCACACTCGCGCCGGCCCCCAGCTCGCACGCGCTGACCGCGCAGATCCAGGGCTGGATCTAGCGGGTCACTTCTCGAATCCTCCGCAACCTAACGCGCATCCGCTATGCTGAGGTATGCAGGAGGCAACATGAAGCGGCGAGTCGTGAACAGCGTGCAGCGCGCGCGCGTCGTCCTGCTGGTTGGCGCGGCGGCTGTGCTTGGCGCCTGCACGGAGGCCCACTCGGCGTCGCCTCTCGATGGCGGCACCAGCGTCGATGGCGGCACCAGTGTCGATGGCGGCACCGTCATCGCGACCTGCACGCAGGAGCCAGACCCCGCTGTTGGTGCTGCTTGCTCGTTCTCGTGGCGCTGCCCTGTCGTGTTCACGGACTTCGTCGATGGGATGTGCGGCGACGAGGGCTTCGAGTGTGTGGACGGGCGCATCGCCGAGTACGAGAACCTCTGGACTTGCCTGAATCCCATGGACGAGTCCCCGTGTTCCGATCCTACGTGCAGCCAGCCGCCTTCTCGCTCGTCGCGCCGGGTCGGGCGAGACGACCTCGGCGTCACCCGCGTCTGGACGACCTTCAACGGCTGGGGCGACTGCTACGGGGCACCATCGGACCTGGAGTTGTTGGACGCAGATGGGGTCGTGCTCGCCCGCCTCGAACTGACGTTCGAGGACGACGGCGACACCCCGCTCCCCCGCGCGTGCGTCTTCCACAGGGCGGGCGACCCCGGCACGACGGTCCCGTGTGCCTTCTCGGGTGAGTTCCTCTCCGGCGGAGGCGCGTGCGGCGGTACGTCGAGCCACCCCCGCTTGTGTGGCGACCTCGAGGTGGAACTGGATGGGGATGTGTTCCAGGTGCCCATCGCGCTCGACGCGTGGGTCGGGTTGATCTGCTTCTAGACCAGCTCCGACACCGCGCGGTGGGCCTGCTCGAAGGCCGAGTGCGCGTACGGATCCCAGCCGGCGTCCGAGCCAGCGATGGTGACGTGCCCCTGCGGCGAGCGCGCGCGCTCCATGCTGCGCTGACCCACGTCTTCGGGCTCCATCAGGGTGTTTGGCCCGTACGAGTAGCCGTGCGACCAACGGTTGACCGTGATGGCGGCGATGTCGCGCTCGGCGTCGAAGCCACCGGGCCCGAGCATGCGCGTGAGGTCGTCGCGGATGTGGCGCTCGTAGTCCTCGATCTTCAGGCCGAAGAGCTTCTTGCGGGCAGCTCGCAACCCGGCGCGCGGGTCGCTCGCGTCGGGCACGGTCGGCACGTAGACCATGTGAACCAGGATGGGCTCCGACGGGTCGAACGCGCAGCGATAGCCGCCCATGGCCACGGGGTAGTCGAGCTTCACGCGCGAGTGGAAGGTGTCCACGCCGAAGATCTCGTGCACGCCGAGGGCCACCCATGGGCGCCAGTGGCGCAGCGCCACGTTGGTGTAGATCAGCGGCGCCTTCACGTTGCTGGACAGTGACGTGGCTTGCTCGGGCGGCAGGCCGTCCAGCAAGTACGGGATGCTCATGTTGAAGCACGCGAGGGTGCTGTGTTTGGCGCTCACCCGCGTGGGGTGCCCGTCGGCGTTGCGCAGCAGGCCCACGTCCACGCTGCCGTCGTCGGCGTTGCGTGCCCACGCCACGGTGCTGCCAAGCCGGATGCGCACGGGGCTGTCCGGGGAGTCGAGCTGGGCGTAGTCGAAGGGCGCCAGCACGATGTCTTCCATCGTGTTCCCGGGCGCCACCGCTGGGATCAGCTTGCGCACCATCAAGCGCGCGATCGACGCGTTCCCGTCCGGGAAGTGGTGCACGTAGGGCTCGTCCAGCCGGCCGGGTGCGCTCTCGTCGTGGTCGCCGTGGGGCAGCGCGATGCCCTGCAGGCCCGGCAGGCCATAGTGCCCCGCCTCGAGCGCGGGGATGTGCGTGGGGGCCATGCCGAAGAAGTCCGCCGTGCGCTGCGTGAAGTAGCGCAGCGCTTCGTCGCCCAGGCCCCAGTCGTCACGAAGGAAGTCGGCGTAGCTCTTGGTGCGCAGGTACGCGGCGCGAGCCTCGGCGGAGGGCGTGGATGCGAGCGTGATGCGCTCGCTCGTGTACAACGCCAGCAGCTGCGCGCGTGCGTCGGGGGACATGGGAAACAGCCCGAAGAACTCCTCGAAGGAGCGCGCGTTGAGGCGCCCCTTGGGCACGTCATCCGACATCCACGCGGTGGGGTCGCCCGTCACGAGCGTGTCGCGCCCGAAGTGCTCGGCCCCGAAGAAGGTGCCGCGCGACAGACCGAGATCCGAGTAGAGCGCGTGGTGGAAGTAGCTGCTCTCGAACTTGGCGATGTCCACGCCCAGCATGGCCATGAGCTGCTTGGTGGCGGGGCCAAAGTTCTGGAGCGGCGACTGCAGGCTCTCGGAGCCGCCGTAGCCGATGAGCTTGCTGCCATCCACGTCGAACTCGTTGCGCGCCGCGTGGCCACCGAAGTCGGCCATGGGGTCCACGATCAGGATCTTGGACTCGGGCCCGAAGCGCTCGCGGTAGAAGAGCGCCGTGGCGAGACCGCTCAGGCCAGGCCCGCCACCACCAGGTCGTAGTGCTCTGAGGTAAGCACCTCCCCGAACGTGGCGCGCGTGCCCTTGAACGCGGCGCGATGCATGACGCTGGCCGCGTCGAGCGAGAGCCCGCGCAGCCCGTGCTGCGTGGCCGGGATGCCGTCGTGGATGTCGGTGATGGGGCCGCTGGTCATGACTACGCGCCGAGGATACCCGCTACGGCGACGATCACGACAGCGATGAACGGCTCAGGCGCTGAGCGCGACAGCCGCGGCAGGACGCGGCGCCATGTCGGACACGGTGGCAGGTCCAGCGGCGGGCTCTAGCTGGCTCAGCTCGGCCAGCGCGCCCTCCAGCTCCACCGCCACTGCGTTTACTTCGCTCGGAGTGAGGCCCCCGGCGGGGTAGATGATGCCCATGCGCAGCTCGTCGCGGAAGCTCACGCTGGTGACGAACAGCCCGGTGTTGGGGGCATACCCCGAGAACTCGCACAGCCCTGCGTCATGCCGCGCGAAGAAGTCCACGCTCCCCACGGTGGAGTAGTGCGCGCTCATGGGGGCGAGCTTGCCACGTGTCTTCAGCCGGCGCGCCGCGAGCGAGTAGAGGCGCAGCCCAATCCAGGTGCCGATCTCATCGAGCAGGAGCCCGAAGCCACGCTCGTGGTCTTTGAAGCGGCGCACGCCTTCCTTCAGCTGAGCGCCCACGTCCGCCAGCAGCGCGGCCGCGTCGGAGAAGCGCGTGGAGCGCACCATGAAGCTGGCCACGAAGTTGCCGAACGCGTTGGGGCGCGGCGGGTCGAAGTAGGGCCGGACGTCCACGGAGATACGCACGGCGACCTCCCGTGTACCCACGGTCGCGGCCGCCCCCGCCCGGCGCGCCAGCACCAGGGTGACGGCCGCGAGCGTTAGCGCGTTCAGGCTGGTGTCCTGGGCCTTCGCCGCCGCGACCAGCTTCTTCACGGAGAGCTTTGGCGTATACCGCAGCACGCGCGGCGCCGTGAACGCCGACAGCGGGGCAAGCGGGTCGATCAGCGAGACGCCACGCGCGGCGGCCTTCTGCGCCCGCATGCGACGCCAGTCGATGAGCGCGGCGCGGAAGCGCGCCATCAGACCCCGCGGCCAAAGCGCTGCGCGCATGAACGGCACGTCGATGGCCACGGGCTCGATGGGCTTTCCGGCCAGCGCGCCGAGCAGCGCGTCGATCATCTGGATCATGCCGCGCCCGTCACACACCAGGTGGTGCACGATCATGAAGAGCGTGGGGCGCGTGGGGTGGTCGGCGAAGCGAAAGCGCACGGGCAGACTGCGCCCCAACGAGAAGGGCTCGGCCAGGAGCGCGTTGCGGTACTCGTGCAGCCGCTCGTCGTTGGCGGCCACGCCCTGAACCACGCGCCAAACCTCGTCGAACAGGGGCTCGATCAGCGGGTCGGTGTCGTCCAGCACCTCGAGGCTCGTGCTGAACACACCCACGGCGAGGCGTGTGCGGGTGCGCGGGTAGGCGGACACCAACGCGCGCACGCAGCTGCGCACCAGCGCCGGGTCGAGCGCCCGCTCGAAGGTCATCTCGTACACCTGCGAGACGGATCCGGCCACGCCCTCGAGCGCGGCATACGCGCGCTCGGAGCGGTTGAGTGGGATCAGGTGAGGCACATCTCGTGTCCTGCATGCACCCGGAGGTGCGCCTCGTTCACGGGCTCGTGCGTCCCGGGCGTGGTCATCGCGTAGAGCAGGGTGGGCGTCTTCTGGGTGAAGAAGGCCGGCTCGATCACGTCGAGCATGCTCTCGCGGTCGTAGTCGGTCATGGCCACCATGTGGTAGTCGGCCACGCGTGGGTCGGCGTAGAGCGCCTCCAGCAGGGCCGCGAACACGGCGCGTCGCCCGCTGGTCTGCAGCGTGTGGTCGATCTCCTGTGTGGTCAGGTAGAGGATGCGCAGCTCCTCGCCGGGCTGCGGAACGCTCTTGCCGAGCCCACGCGCCAGGCCCGCGGCCACGCGCATGGCGGTGGGGAAGTCGTCCACCACGATGCGCCGACCGGGCGACAGGTCCCAGGGCGCGAGGCATCCCACCAGCTTCCCGTTGGCGTCGCTCGCCAGGTAGAAGCTCTCGACGGAGAAGTCGTCCCAGCTCTGCAGACGCCGGTTCAGCTCGTCGTGCTCGCCCTCGTACACGTAGCCGAGCGCGCGCTCACGGTTCTGCGTGTTCAAGAACGCGCGGAGGCGGCCGATGTCCTCCGTGCGCGCCACGCGCACGCTCACGTCCGGCATGCCCTGCTTCAGCTGCCGCAGCTTGCCGCGCCCGAAGGGGCGGTGCGCCAGAAGGTTGATCATCTGATAGGACGCCACGGGCGTGAGGTCGAACGGCGTCTCCTGGGCGGTGAACGCCGCGCGAGCGCGGTCGTTGGCCATGACGAACGACCCGAGCCAGTGCTTGCAGCCGTGCCAGCCCTCGATCTCGTGGCCGTGGTCGCAGATGGCGGCCATGAAGACCTTCCAGTCGAACTTGGAGCGGCGGTCGCGGCCGCGGATGAAGCGCAGATCCGACCAGTGGCCCACCCACTCGACCTGGTCACCCACGTAGCTCGGACGCATCACCAGCGTGGCCATGCCCTCGGCGACGCCGTCGCTATTCTCGACGAGCAGCACGTGGTGCTCCGGGGCCCTCGTAGCGCAGGAAGCGGAAGTAGTCCGGGTCCTTCACGAACGTGATGTTGAACGCGCCGCCCTGCATGCTCAGCCGTCGGTAGAGCTCCAGGATGGTGGCGTTGTCGTTGGGCGTCGCCCAGCGCGCGTCGGGGAACTGCGCAAGAAAACTCGTTACGTCCATGACTGATCTCCTGTGGCTACGGGGCGCGCCACCTGGCGCAGGTGCAGGGCGGCGGCGCCCTCGATGCAGGCCGAGAGGGGCTCGACCTTGATGTTTCCCTTGACCATGCCGCGCAGGACGCCGAGCTCTTCGTAGACGGGCGCGCGTGCGGCGTGGTGACCACCTCGGCCTGGGCCAGCTGCCCCGAGGTCGCGAGCGAGGTCGTAGTGGAAGAACTCGCGCAGGCCGCGCTCCAGCGTCTCCGACCGCGCCTGGTCACGCTCGGGGTTGGGCGCGCCCTCGCACAGCGCCACGTAGCAGGGGCGCTCGGACGTGGGGTGCAGGCCACTCGGCAGCGGGATCAGCGACAGGGGCTGGCAGTCGCCCATCGGCTCGAGTGAGCTCAGCGCGCGCGCGGCCGCGTCCGGGCTCAGCTTCTCGCCCACCATGTCGGTGTCGTCCATGCGTCCCTGGAACTCGAGGCACGGCGTGCTGCCCACGAAGCCACGCACCTTCAGGCGGTCGCGCAGCCCGTAGCGCAGGAGTCCCGCGCCGGTGGTGAGCAGTGGGCGCACCTCTTGGCCTTCGCGCAGCTCCCACGCGAAGTGCGAGCGCTCGGTGGCGAGGTCCACGAACTCGTAGAAGTGGCTGCGCGACGCCAGCACGTGCTTACCCCGGTAGGGGATGGTGACCACGCCCTCGGTGGCCCACAGACCCTTGCCCTGGAAGTGCGCGTGGGGGGCGAGCGCCTGCAGCCTGCGGGCCCAGCTCGCCGACGACGAGGTGTCCCACGCGCTGATCAGCGAGAGCGACGGCCAGAGCGCGCGCAGCAGCTCGGGCGATGCGGGGCCGGGGTAGCTCCGCAGGATGGCAGCCACCTCGGGGGCACGCGGCGCGCCTCCCGGCAGCCCGCTGCGCTGCCAGCGCCCCTGCGCGAGCGTGTCGCACAGCTCCGTGCGGTGGCGCTCGAGCCCCTCGAAGAGGTTCAGCGCGAACGTGGGGCTCCACACCGAGATCAACGACAGGTCACGCGCGGCGAGCAGCCAGGCGAGCGTGGCGAACAGCGAGTCGTCCGAAGACTCGGCGAAGGCCACCCAGCGCGGCACGGGGGCCATGAGCGCCGCGGCCGCGCGCTTCTCCCACGAGAGCAGCTGCGTGTCGTCGTTCACGTTGCCCGGCGTATCGGCGCGCAGCTCGGTGGGATCCACGAGAGCGACCAGTAGTGCCGCCCGGCGCGCACACCCGGCACGCTGCGGTAGAGGTCCGCCACCCAGGGCGTGACGGCGGCGTCGAGGTCGGCCAGGAAGCCGGGCGTGTAGGGCACCCACTTCACACGCGAGCTCGACCCGCTGGTGGGCTGGTAGCGCTCGCAGTGCTCACGCGTGAGCATGCGCTCTTCGCCGGCGCGCTGACGCGTGACCAGCGCCTCCACGTCGGACCACGAGTGCTCGGCGACACGGTCGCGGAACGCCTCGGCGCTCATGCTGCGCGTGAGCCCGAGACGCTTGGCCTGGAGCGAGCCGTCGAAGTGCTCCAGCTGGCGGGCCAGCGTCGCGCGCTGCGTGCGCTCGACGTCGTGGAGAGCGTCGTCGAAGCGCCGCGCGCCCCACGCACAGACGGCGCGCGCCGCCTGATGCGCGAAGGGTCGCAGCTGGTCCTTCATGCGCGGTCCTCCAGCGTGAACGGCGTGTCGTCGGTGCGCCCGCGGAGCTGCCGCGCGAGGTCAGCCAGCGAGGGCATGCGCTCGCCCAGCTCGGTGGCCAAGGCTCCGGGGGGCGGCGCCGAGCTGCGCATGCGCGACGACTCCTTCGCCAGGTAGGGCCACAGCAGGTTCAGCGAGACCTCGCCCACACAGGGCAGCTCCACGCCGCGGTGCCACTCGGGGTTGCGGTCTTCGAAGAACGCGATGGCCGGGTTCTCGGCGCGCAGCTCCTCGGTGATGGGCGCCACCGGGTCACGCAGGCACTGCGAACCCTCGCCGAAGTCCAAGATGCCCTTGGTGGGGTTGTAGGCGCGCGGGAACAGCTGCCGGCAGTACTGGTCCACGATGCCGCGCAGGCGCGGGTCCGAGGGCTTGTCCGCCCGCGGGTAGTACGTGACGAAGTTGTTCGCCAGCAGCAGGTAGGTCTTGTAGCCCTTCGAGATCAGCAGCCAGTAGATGGGCGTGCGGGGCATGCGGGCCTTCACGCCCAGCATGTACCGAACGAAGCCGTCCTTGAGCGCGCGGTCACCCCCAGTAGTCGGGGTGCAGGATGGTGTCGCCGCTGAAGACGCCGATGGCCGGGCGTCCGTCGTCGTCGAGCTCGACCTGCTTGATGGTGCTGAAGCCGCGGATGGTCGCGGCCTCGTTCTTCTCACGCACCATGATCACGCCCGACTTCTCGGAGAGGTCCTTGATGAACGTCGCGAGGTCCGCGTTTTCGTAGAAGCGCGAGAAGAGCGCATGCATCTGCGTCAGCTCGATGGGGGAGATGGATTCCACGCGCCGGAAGCGCGCGGTGAGGGGGGCGAGGGGGGATTCGTGGTTCACGGGGGGCACCTGATTCCTTCCAATCTGGCAACCGTGTACAACAGCAAGTTTCGAATTGCGATTGGATTATTTGCGAAAACTTTCTACAAACATCTTGTCAATAAACTCAAGTTACTTGTCGGTAAGTTTTCGACGGCCGTCTACAACGTTCAGCTACTACCGCGTCATAACTATGTAATTGACCGTAGAAGCCACGGCGCCCCGTGACGGGGAGAGACACCCATGGCCGTGTTACAGCATTTGAGTCTGCGTGTGCACCCTTCGCACATCGCAAAAATGACGGGGTTCATGGGCCAAACCGAGCGAGAAACCACCGTTTTGACACTGGGTGTCAGGTGTTGCGGCGGATGCGGCGGAAGGCGAGCGCGGCCAAGACAGTGACCGCAGCGGCCACGACCCAACCCTCTGGGGGGACGCGCTGAGTCAGCGCGGCGGCCTCAGGACCCCAGTACACCATGAGCCAGAGGCCGGGAATGCAGCCGATCAACGCCCCGAGCAGGCACGGAAAAAAACGCGCGCGGGACAGCCCCATGACGTAGGCGGGGCCCGGCGCGAGGAACAGGACCGACCGCATGGCGAGGGAGACGAGGAACGCGTTCTCGCTGACGCGCGACTCCCACTTTTGGAAGCGCTCGGGCACGCGCGCGCTCACCCAGTCACGCGCGAGATAGCGCGCCAAGCAGAAGCCGAAGGCCATGCCGCCCGCGCTGCCCAGCACACACACCACCAGCGCGATGGGCTTGCTGAAGAGCACCATCGCGGCGATCACGATGAACGTGGCCGGCACGCCCAAGCCCTCGAGCGTGGCGTGCACCAGCACCCACGCGATGGGCGCGAGCGGGCCGAGCGCCGTGACGTCCGTGCGCACGATCGGTGTCGCGCAGGTAGTCGAACGCGCCCGTCACCCACAGCACCCCGGGGACGACGAGCAGCAGAATCACCCACTTGATCGACTGGCTTTTGGGGGCGCTCTTCGCGTCCGTGCTGGCAGTGGTCTCGTCGCTCATCGGCTCACCTCGCGGGGTGCTCGCTGACAGCGTGGGCAGATGTGCGTGCCCCGCTGACCCACCACGAACTTCTGCACGGTGGCAGCGCAGCGGCGGCACGCGCGCCCGTCACGGCCGTAGACGCGGAACTGGTCTTGGTAGCTGCCCGGCTGACCCTCGGGCGTCCGGTAGAACGTGTCGAAGCTGGATCCCTCGCGCGCGATGGCCTCGCTCAGGATCATGCGTATGGCGGTGACCAGCTTGGCCGCCTGCGCCTTGGTCACGCGGTCAGCGGGCAGGAGCGGGTGAAGCTTCGCCTCGTGCAGGGCCTCGTCCACGTAGATGTTGCCGAGGCCCGCCACGAACTCTTGGTCCAACAGCAGGGGCTTCAGCTGACGCTGTCTCCCGGCCAGCGCCTGGGACAGCCACGCCGCCGTGAAGTCGTCTTCCAAGGGCTCCGGTCCCAGGTGCGCGAGCGTCACGCGGGGGTCCTCCGTGAAGGTGAAGCGCCCGAACTTGCGCACGTCGTCGAAGCGCAGCGTGTGCTCGTCGCTGAGGCCCAGGGCCACGCGCGTGTAGGGCCCGAGCGGCGTGGCGTTGGGCTCCACGTACAGGCGCCCGCTCATGCGCAGGTGCACCAGCAGCGCGCCGGCAGGCTTCACCACGCCATGCGTCTCCGTGCGCGTGGCTCGAGCACGATGTACTTGGCCCGGCGACCCACGCGCGTGATGGTGGCTCCGCGCACGCTGCGGTCGAAGTCCCGCAGGCTCGGCCCGCCCAGGGAGCGCAGCCAGCCCGCCTCGGCAGAGACGATGGTGCGGCCCGTCACACGCGGGGCGATCAGGCGCGCGACGGTCTCGACTTCGGGGAGCTCGGGCATGACGCCCGAGAGACTACGCCATCACTAGACCATCACTACGCCATCATTTTTCCGAACTTGGCGGTCAACACGGGGTCGGACGCCAGCTTCACGCCCCAGGCCTGCGCCACGCCGCCGTACGAGCCCATGTTCAGGCCGTACATCTTGAGAGCGCCGTTCATGTCACCCGTCTGCATCTTCTTCATCATCTTCACGTAGTCGGACAGCTTCGCGACCGGCTGACCGGGGAAGACCACCGGGTCGGGGTCGCCCATGTCTTCGCCAGCCGCCATCTGCTGAGCCACGGCCTGCGCGTTGACGCGCGCGCCCTCCACGTCGAAGTGCCCGCCGCGGATCTGCTCGGCGATGCGCCCCTCGTGGCTGTTCGGGTCGATGCCCTCCACCTTGAGCCGAGTCAGGTTCACCTGCTGCTCGAAGAAGGCGCGCAGGCGCTGGTCGCTGCGCAGGCGGATCTCCCAGGCCTCGATGCGCCCGCTCGCGGCGGCGTTGTCGGCCTTGAGCCCGTACTCGCGGCACAGGGCCTCGAGCGCCTTCCACTGCTCGTTGCCGAACGCGTTCGCCACGGCTGCGAGCCGACCGCCGGTGTGCTGCGCGTGCTTCGCCGTGATCGCGTCGCGTCGCGCCGACAGCTCGGCGTACTGCGCGATGGTGAGGCCCTCGTGCTTCTCTTCCTGCTGCTGCGTGCTGTTGCGCGCGTCCATGTCGCGCAGCCACGCGTCGAAGCCGTCGAGCTTGGCTTTGTCGTGCCCGCCCATGGCCAGCCAGGCCAGCGCCAGCGGCCGCTCGAAGCAGGTGAACCCATCCTTCGGGATGCTGGCGCGCAGCTCACCGAAGAGCGCCTCCACCTCGGGCCGCAGCGCCGGCTGTTCCCGCGTGAGCCAGGCCAGCACGATGATGGCCGCGTCGGTCGTCCAGTCCACCGGCCCGCGCGCCAGGTTGAACAGCGCGAACTTGCGGGCCCGCCGTGTCGCTCCAGCTGTTGTCCGTGCGCGCGATGACCAACGCGGCGGCCACCTGCATGCGCTGCACCCACGCGAACGGGTCCATGCCCTCGGGCGGCGGCGGCGGGTGCACCATGCCGGAGAGCAGCTGCTCCACCCAGGCCACCCCCATCTGCGCGCCGAGCGGCTTCGCGGCGGCGTCCCAGCGCTCCAGCACGAAGGTCTGCCGGGCGATGGTGGCCACGGCCTCGGTGGCGCGCGGATCGGGCGCCGGCACGTTGGGATAGCCACGCTGCGCGTCGAAGCGCCACAGCGAGAACGACACGGGCCCACGTGATGCGCGCGGGTCGGGCTGCTGCACCTTCTCGTAAGAGAGGCCCACGCCGATCTGCAGGCCTCGCGCGGCGGCCCAGCGCTCGAACGCCAGCAACACGCTGGGCGACTCGGGGTGCGTGACCTTCATGTCCAGCTTGCCGCCCTGGCCACGCTCGGGGTGCTGGGTGAGGTCACGCACGATGTTGCGCAGCGCGTTGGCGCTGGCGTCACCCGGCCCCGGCAGGAAGTGCACGTAGTCACGCTGCGGCTCCATGTCGCACAGCAGCTGCCACGCGCGCCCCGAGTGCTCGGCCTGGTCGTAGAGCGCGAACTTGAAGGCCGGGTTGCCCGTCTTCTTGAACTCCGCGTAGGTGATGGACGACTCGGCGTGGCGGTGCTTGGGGTTCTGCGCGAGCACCTCGCGGTAGGCTGCGATGGCCTCGTCCCAGCGCTGCGCGCTCAGCAGCGTGTCGCCGATGTCGAGCTGGGTGGAGATGGGGTCGGCGCCCTCGAGCGAGAGCGAGTAGCGGTACCACTCGATGGCGCGATCGGCGCCGCCGCCGTCGCGGTGCGCGGTGGCCACCATGATCGCGGTGCTCCAGCGCTTGTCCAGCTGGTGGCACTGCTCGGCCAGCTGGATGGCGGGCGCGAAGTCTCCCGCGCGCCGCAGCGCGGACGAGCCGGCCATGAGCACCATGGGCTCCTGCGCGTGCTGCTGGCGCAGGATGGTCATGACGCGCACGGCGGCCAGCACGTTGGGGCGCCGGTAGTCGTCGTCGGCTACGGGGGCCGGGCACTCCGAGAGCCAGCGCAGCGTGGGGATGACCACCAGCTTCACCGCGTCTTCGGTGCTCATGCCGTTGAGCCGGCCTTCGGCGGCCCACTCGGCGCCCCACTGGAAGTAGGGCACGTCGGGCCGCAGGTTCACCACGAAGCACAGCTCGCGGAAGGCCTCCACGTTGTTGTTGAGGCGCGCCTGCACGTATGCGCGGGTGGCCACGGTGATGTAGTCGAACTTGGCCTGGTCGTTGCGCACCAGCGTGAGCGTCTCGGCGCCCGCGCGCGCCACGATCTGGTCGAGGATGCTGCGCATGGCCGCGTTCTGCGGGTCCACCGACAGCACCGAGCTCGCGTGGAAGAGCGCGCTGCTGAGGTCGCTGACCTGAAATGCCTTGGTCGCGCTCTCGATGTTGGTGCGCGTCCCCTGCTCCGTGAAGTCGACGTTCATGCTGAATACCCCCGTGGTGGTGCGCGACACGCTACCAGGGGCGGCGCCTCGGCGTACGCGGATTCTTCGACTTCAATCCCCATGCAAGTCTTCAGCGGCGGCGGCCCGCTCTGCTAGCATCCGAGCACATGTCCCAGCCCACCGTCACTCCTCCCCGCCGCATCGCCGTGCTCACCTCGGGGGGCGACTCACCCGGCATGAATGCCTGCGTGCGCGCCATCGGTCGCGTGGCCGAGACGGCCGGCGCAGAGCTCCTGGCCGTCATGGACGGCTATGCGGGTCTCCTCGACAACCGCATCTTCCCGCTCGAGCGCGCGGACCTCGACGCGCGAGCCTCGCACGGCGGGACCCGCCTCGGAACGGCACGTTGTGCGGCCTTCATGCAGCCCGAGGGACGCGCGCGCGCGGCGGAGCACCTGCGCGCGGCGGGGGCGGACGCGCTGGTGGTCATCGGCGGCGACGGCAGCATGCGCGGAGCGCTCGCGCTCATGAACGAGCAAGGCATCGCGGTGGGCGGCGTGCCCGGGACCATCGACTGCGACGTGCTCGGCACGGACGAGACCATCGGCTTCGACACGGCGGTGGGGCGCGGCGTCGAGGCCATCGACCGCCTGCGTGACACCGCCGAGAGCCACCACCGCGTGTTCCTCGTGGAGGTCATGGGCCGGCACTCGGGCGCCATCGCCATGGCGGTGGGCGTGGCCGGCGGGGCGGAGGCCATCGTCACGCCCGAGTGGCCCACCGACGTGCCGGTCCTGGCAGCACACTTGATCGCCGAGTGGGCGAAGCGGAACTCGAGCGTGGTGGTGGTGGCCGAGGGTGACGACCAAGGCGGCGCGGCAGCGCTCGCCGCGGCGTTGCTGCCGCTCATGCCCGGCGCCGACATGCGCGTCACGGTGCTGGGCCACGTGCAGCGCGGTGGTGCGCCCAGCCCACGCGACCGCATCCTGGCGGCACGTCTGGGTGCCGACGTGGCCAGCGGGCTCTTGGCCGGGGAGCGCGGCTTCATGTCCGGCATGTGGCACGGTGACGTGCGGCGCGTGCCCATCGCCGAGGTGGCGTGCGGCAACCAGGAGCCCGCCACGCGGCTCGCGGACCTGGCGCGCGCGCTGTCGTTGCTCAGCTGAGCGCGCGGTCCAACCTGAGAGCTTTCTCATGTTCGTCTCAGGGGCGGCTCGTGTCGGCGCCGTAGAGCGATGTCATGCTCTGCCACCCGTTCGTTGCCCGCTCGCGCGCGCGGCACCTCCTCGCGCTCCCGGTGTTGCTGCTCGTTTCCGCCCCGGCGGCCCCCGCCGGCGCGCAGGCCACGACGCTCGACCACCCGAGCACGCCGCACGCCGACGTGCTGGAGCTCACCTTCGAAGAGGCCATCGACCTCGCCCTGGTGCGGCCCGAGGCACGCGTGGCCGAGCAGGTGCGCGCCCGCCGCGCCGACGCGGACGCCGACGTCGGCCGTTGGGTGGGCAACCCCCAGGTGCAGGTGCAGGTGGGCCGGCGCCGTCGCCCGCAGCCTGATGTGGGGGTCGAAGCGCAGATCACGCTGCTGCAGGGGTTCGCGCTCGGGCGCGTGGGTGCGGCGCGGCTCGAGGGCCTGGCCGCCGAGCTCGGCGCGCTCGACGTGGAAGAGCGGGCCGAGCGCATGCTCGCCGCGCTTTCGAGGCGGGGGAGGCCTGGCTGGTGCTGCACCTCGCCGAGCGGCGCGTGGTGGCTGCGGTCGCGCGCGTGGAGGTTGGCTAGCAGAATCTCGAGGTGGTGACACGCGCGCGCACGCTCTCCGCGGCGACGGAGGACGACGGCGCCGAGGCCGCTCGTCTGCTGGGTGAGCTCCACATGGCGCGCCTCGCGGCCGAGGCGCACGTGCGCGCGGCTTCGCTCGAGCTGGCGCACGCCACGGCGCAGCACGGCCCCTTCCGCTTGGCCACCACCGGGCCCGCGCCCGAGGTGACGCTGCCCGACCTCGCCCACCTCCGCGCGGACGAGGGCTACCTTGACGGCCTGCCCACGCTCCGGCTGCGCACAGCGCTCCTGCGTGTGGCCGAGGCGCGGCAGCGCGAGGCTGAGCGCGACGCGCGCGGCACGGGTGCGCTGGGCGTGTACGTGGAGCGTGACTCCCCGCGCGGCATCGTGGTGGCGGGCGTGGCGCAGTTCACCCTTGGCGTGGTGGACCGAGGCGGACCCGCGCGCGCGGCGGCGGCCGAGGCGGTGGCCCGCGCCGAGGCGGAGATCGTCCGTGCCAGCCACGAGTCGCACGCCATCTTCCACGCCGCTATCGATGCGGTGGAGGTGACGCGCGCCACGCGCGAACGGCACGGCGCCGAGGTGCTCGTCGCCTACCGTGCGCGCGTGAGCGCCATCGAGCGCAGGCTCGAGTTGGGAGCGGCCACGCGCGCCGAGCTGCTGCGGGCCTCGCTGGACCTGGCGTTGGCCGAGATGGACCACGAGGAGCTGGCGGGGACGCCGCGCGCGCCCAGCTGCGCCTGCGCCTGCTGCTGGATGCCACCGTGAGCGCGGAGGCGCGGCCACGAACCGTCTCTTCCACGAAGGTCTCCGCGCTCCCCCTGCTGCTGCTCCTGGCGCTCGGAGCGTGCGGCGGGGAGCCCCGAGACGAAGGGGCGGGCTCCACCGCCGAGTCTGCCGCGCCGCCGGCCGTCGAGGGCGCGCGCGCCGAGGAGCCGAGCGGGGCGCCCGGCACCACAGCGGCCACGGACGCGCGCGACGACGAAGCGACCGCCGACGCCGACCTCGACGGGGAAGAGACCCTCGGGCGTGTGGTGACGCGCGGTGGCGTGGTGGAGGTGGGGCTATCCTTCGAGGGCGCGTGCGTCGCCTGTTGGTCAGCGTGGGCCAACCCGTCGAGGAGGGCAGCGTGCTGGCCGAGGTGGAGGTGCCCGGACTAGCGGTGGCCGCGGCGGAGGTGGCGGGTCTGGGCCACGAGGCGCGACGTGCTGGGCACGCGCCGCGAGCGCGTGGTGCAGCTGGTGAACGAGGGGCCTCGCGCCGCGAGCAGCTGGAGGGTGTGGACGGCACACTGGCCGAGCTCGGGACGCGCGCGCGACGTGGCGCTCGCCAAGCTGCGCGCGGCGCACGTGGACCGTGCGGACCAGGCGCACCTCGCGCCACGGCGTCCTGCGGGTGCGGGCGCCGCGCGCCGGCGTGCTGGTGGAGCTGCTGCTCGCCGAGGGCGGTGTGGTGGGTCCGGGTGCGCCGCTCGCACGCTTGGTGGGACCCAGCGAGGCGGTGGTTCAGGTGACCACGGCACGGCGTCCTCCGACCGGCCCCGTCACCGTGGTGACGGACGACGGAACGCTGAGCAGCAGCGCGCTGCACGAGCCCGTGCTCGATCCCGAGACCGGCCTCTTCCACACGTTCTATCCGCTCACGGAGGCGCTGCCCCACGGCACGCGTGTCACCGTGCGCTTCCAACCGAGGCACCCATGATCAGGCGCCTGCTGCTCGCCTCCATCGAGAAGCGCGGGTTCGTGCTCGCCGTGGTCGCGGCGCTCGCGGCGGCGTCCCTCCTGTCGGCGCGCAACCTGCGGTTGGATGCGCTGCCCGACGTGACCGGTCAGCAGGTGCAGCTGCTCACGCAGGCGCCCGGCTACACCCCCGAGGAGGTGGAGCGTCTGGTCACGCGGCCCATCGAGATCGCGCTCGGCGGCCTGCCGGGCCTAGCCACGCAGCGCTCCCTCTCGCGCTACGGGTTGAGCGTGGTCACGGCCGTGTTCCAAGACGACGTGGACCTCGTGCGCGCACGGCAGCTGGTGGCCGAGCGCCTGGTGGGCACCAGCTGGCTGCCCGCCGGCGTCGAGACCCCTGAGCTCGGGCCGTTGACCGGGGCCTCGGCGAGATCTTCCACTTCGCCGTGGAGGGCGAGGGGCTACGACGCCACGCAGATCCTGGAGCTGGTGGAGCTGCGCATCGCCCGATCCTGCGCTCGGTCCCGGGCGTGGTGGAGTCAACACCTGGCGGCACGCGGCGCACCATGGACGTGATCGGCGACCCCATCGCCATGGCCGCGCACGGCGTCTCGCTGGCGGAGCTGCGCGCGGCCGTCTCGACCTCGAGCGGCGCCGTGCCGGGGGACGCCCTCTCGGCGGGCGAGGGGCGCGTGCTCATGCGCGGCCGTGCACTCCCCACGCAGCCACGGGACCTCGAGCGTGCTGTGCTGCCGTGCCGCTCCGGCGGCGAGACGCTGCGCATCGGCGACGTGGCCAGCGTGCGCCCCGGGGCCGAGCCACGCCTCGGGACGGCCACCGCCGAGGGCCGCGGCGAGGGCGTCTACGTCATGGTCCAGATGCTGCGTGGGGAGAACGCGCTCGAGGTGCTGGAGGGCATCCACGCGCGCATGCCAGAGGTGCGCTCCGTCCTCCCGCGCGGTGTCGACATCGAGCCCATCTACGACCGCAGCGACCTGGTGAACGCCACGCTCCGCACGGTGGGCAAGAACCTGCTCGAGGGCGGGCTACTGGTCGCCATCATCCTGTTCCTCATGTTGGGCAGCCTGCGCGCCGCGCTGGTGGTGGCCCTGACGATCCCGCTGGCCATGCTGGGGGCGGTCGTGGGCATGGTGGCCCTCGAGGTGCCCGGCAACCTCATGAGCCTCGGCGCCATCGACTTCGGTCTCTTGGTGGACGGCGCGGTGGTGCTGGTGGAGGCCATCTTCCACCGCTGGTCGGAGCACCCGGAGGAGGACCCCGCGGCGGCCATGCGCCGCGCCGTGACCGAGGTCGCGCGCCCCGTGGCCTACTCGGTGGCTGTCATCCTGATGGTGTACGTGCCCATCTTGGCGCTTCAGGGGCGTGGACGGGAAGATGTTCAAGCCCATGGCCATCACGGTGGTGCTCGCGCTCGCGGCGGCGCTGGCGCTGACCTTCACGTTCATCCCCGCGGCCACGGCCCGCTTCGTGCGCCGTGAGCACATGCCCGCCACACCGCCGCGCCTGGTGCGCGTGCTGGAGCGCGTGCACACGCCCGTGCTGCGCTGGGTGAGCGGGCGGCCCGGCCTGCTGGCGCTGCTGGCGCTGCTGAGCCTGGTGGGGGGCGGCATGCTCTTCGCGCGCGCGGGCACGGCGTTCGTCCCGCAGCTGGACGAGGGCGACCTGGTCATCCAGGGCACACGGCGGCCCGACATCTCCATCCACGAGGCCGCGCGGCTCGGCACTGCGCTCGAGCAGGCCGCGCTCGATGTGCCCGAGGTGGCCTCCATCCACAGCCGCATCGGCAGCCCTGCCGTGGCCACCGACGTCATGGGCCTCGAGCAGTCGGACGTGTTCGTGCGGCTCCATCCTGCGTCGCGGTGGCGGGCGGGCATGACCCGTGAGCGGCTACTGGCCGAGCTGGCCGAGCGCATCGAGGCTACGGCGCCGGGCGACGAGATCGCGTTCACGCAGCCCATCCAGATGCGCTTCAACGAGCTGGTGGGCGGCGACGTCACGGACGTGAGCGTGAGCGTGTACGGCCCCGAGCTGCGCACAGCCCGTCTTCTCGCGGAGGAGGTGGAGCGGCGCATCCAGGGGCTCCCCGGTGCCGAGGACGTGCGCATCCTCGCGCCCCCCGATGTGCCCCTACTGGACGTCGTCCCCGACGCGCTGCGTGCGGCCCGCCACGAGCTGCGCGTGGCCGACGTGCTGGACGCGGTCCAGGCCTATCAGGTGGGACTCGAGGCGGGCGCCACCTACGACGACGTGCTGCGCATCCCCATCCGCGTGCGGCTCACGCCCCCCACCAGCGCAGGGCTCGGGCAGACGCCCATCCCCACCGCGCGCGGGCTCGTGCCGCTCGACGCGGTGGCGGCCGTGCGCACCCTCGAGACGCCCAGCGCCATCTACCACGACCGCTCGGAGCGCCGCATCGCGGTGGGCTTCAACGTGCGCGGGCGCGACCTGGGCAGCGTGGCCAGCGACGCGCGCGTGCGGCTCGCGGGGCTGAGCATGCCGGACGGCTTCCGCCTGGTTTGGGGTGGCCAGTACGAGGCCTTCGAGGCGGCCAAGCGGCGCCTCATGTGGGTCATCCCGCTGGTGCTGCTGGGCATCGGGGCCACGCTGCTGCTGCTGTTCCGGCGGCTCGCGCCCGTGTTGATCATCACGCTGCATCCCCTTCGCGGCGGTGGGCGGCATCGTTCTGCTCTCGCTGCGCGGGCTGCCCGCATCCATCTCGGGCGGCCATCGGGTTCATCGCGCTGTCGGGCATCGCGGTGCTCAACGGCGTGGTGCTGGTGGCGCGCATCGAAGAGGAGATGCGGGCCGGAAGCCCCACGCGAGGCCGCCCTCGACGCCGCCCCCGCGCGCGGCTCAGGCCAGTGTCCACCACCGCGCTGGTCGCCTCGCTCAGGGTCCGTGCCCATGATGCTGGCCACCGGCGTGGGCGCCGAGGTGCAGCGCCCGCTGGCCACGGTGGTGCGGCCTCGTGACCTCCACCACCGTCAGTCTCTTGCTGCTGCCGTGCTCTACCCCTACCTGGCCCGCTTGCTCGGGGTCCGCGAAGGTGCCCCGGCGGAGGACGTGGCTTCCTGATAGAACCATGGCCTGCATGCGCATCCTGTTGGTGGAAGACGAGGCCCGCCTGGCCGAGAAGGTGGCGCGCGGCCTGCGTGAAGAGGGCCACGTGGTGGACGTCTGCGGCACCGCGGCCGATGCGCGCCGGCAGGTGCTGGACGTGGTCTACGACGTGGTGGTGCTGGACTGGATGCTGCCGGACGTGGACGGCCCGAGCCTGCTGCGAGCGTGGCGCGCGGAGGGGCTGCGGCTGCCGGTCCTCATGCTGACGGCCCGCGGCGAGGTGGGCGAGCGCGTGACGGGCCTGCGGGCCGGCGCCGACGACTACCTGGTGAAGCCCTTCGCGTTCGCGGAGCTGGTGGCGCGGCTCGAGGCGCTGCAGCGGCGCGCCGTCGGCGCCAGCGTGGCGCTGGCAGTGGGCGGGGTGGAGCTCGACGCGCGGCGCCACCATCTGCGGCGCGGCGAGCTCGAGGTCTCGCTTTCGCCGCGCGAGCTGTCGCTGGCCCACGAGCTCTTCACGCACGCCGGCGACGTGATGACGCGCAGCCACCTGCTCACCGCCGTGTGGGGCTGGGGCTTCGAGGGCGACCCCAACATCCTCGACGTGTACGTGGGCTACCTGCGCCGCAAGCTGGACGCCCTCGGCCCCGAAGGTCCGCGCATCGTGGCGGTACGGGGCGTGGGCTTTCGCCTGTCCCCTGCGGAGCCAGAACGATGAGGCTCGACCGGCGCCTCCTGGCGTACGGCGTCGCGCTGCCGCTCTCGCTCATGAGCATCGCGGGGGTCGGCGTGGGCCTGCTCTTCCAGCGCTCGCTGCTCGCGGCGCTCGATCAGTCGCTCAGCGCCCAGGCGGCCTCCGAGTCGGTGAGCCTCTTCGACCGCACGGATGGCCTCCCGCACTTGCACGCCGACGACTCACCGGTGCGTGCTGCGCTGCTGTCGAGCGGGTCGCTCGAGTCCGCGGCCGCCGCCATCTATGGGCCCGACGGAACGCGCCAGATGGTGGGGCGCGCCAACCCGCTCATGCCCGAGCGCCTGCTGCCTCCCGAGGGCGGAGAGCCGGTGTTCCGCACGCAGGTCGGGAGCCGCATCCTGACGCTGCGCGTGCCCAGCCCGGATGGCCGCCCGCACGCGCTGTGGCTTGCCAGCAGCCTCGACGGAGTGGACCGCACCATGGGCGCCTACTGGCGCTCGAGCGCGCTCGGGTTGCTGCTGGTGGCGCTGGCGCTCTTCGTGGCGCAGCGCCGGCACGCGCGCTGGCTGGCTCGCCGGCTCGAGGGGATCGCCGCGCACGTGCAGGCCCTGGGCGAGGGGCGCTTGGACCGCGAGCCGCCCGTGGACGAGCTGCCCGACGTGGTGGGGGAGCTGCGGGCCGCCGTGAGCCGCGCCACCGTGCGCATGCGCGAAGACCGCAGCGCGCGTGAGCGGCTCTTGGCCGGGGCGGCGCACGAGCTGCGCACGCCGCTGGCCACGCTGCGCGCCACGGTGGACGTGAGCCTGCGCCGCCCGCGCGAAGACGCTGAACTGCGCGAGGCGCTCGAGGAGGTGGGCGCCGAGGTGACCCGGCTCGAGACCATGGCGCAGGAGCTGCTGGGCCTCGGGCAAGCGCGCGCTGCGCCGCGGGAAGAGCGCCTCGCGGACGTCCGAGAGATCGTGCGCGACTCCATCCGCCGCTTCACGGACGCCGCCACGCTCGCCGACGTCACGCTCGTGCTGCGCGCGTCGGAGGCCACCCGTGCCTTGGTGGAGCCCGAGCTGCTGGGACGCGCGCTCGACAATCTGCTGCGCAACGCGCTCCAGCACGCGCCCCGCGAGAGCCGCGTGGAGGTCGCTCTCACCACGGCCGGCGGCGAGCTGCTCATCCGCGTGCGCGACGAGGGCGAGGGCATCCCACCGGGCGCCGAGGAGCGCATCTTCGTGCCTTTTCACCGTGAGCGACGGGCCGGGCAGGGGGGTGCGGGCCTGGGCCTCGCGCTGGTGCGCGAGGTGGCCGAGCGCCACGGAGGCCGCGCCCGCGCGCTCCCGTCCACGCGCGGCGCCTGGCTCGAGATCGCCCTGCCGCTCAGCGGCGCGTCACTCTGTGACCGTGAACGGGATGCGCCCTAGCTCGTCGGTGCCCTGCCGCACCACGCAGTAGTAGGTGCCGGGCCGGCGCCAGCTCACCGACGTGTAGCGGTAGTTCACGAAGCGACGGTTGGCGGCCACCTGGATCTCCGTGGGAGCGCCACGGCTGCCACCGTTGATGTCCTCCCAGGCGAGCGTCACGGTGTTCGCCGTGCGGTCGGGGTTGGTCAGCTCGAAGTAGCAGAACACCTGGTCGTCCACGGACTTCGAGTACGTGGTACGCGGACCGAGCGGCGTGCGCCCGTCCATCTCGGGGGCCAGCTCGAGGCGCGTGATCTGCAGGCCGGCGGCGCGCTGCGCAATGATGGGCGCGGCGTTGGCCGCTTCGCCGCCTTCGAGGTCCTCTTCGTCGTCGCCTTCTTCGAGGCCCTCTTCGTCACCCTCGAGCAGGTCGTCGCCTTCGGTCCCCGCCGCCACGGCAGCGGCCACCACGGCGCCCGGCAGCACGCCCAGCAGCGGCGTCGGGGCCGCAGCCCGCGGCGCGCTCGCCTCGGCCACGCCCATCACGCGGATCTCGGAGATACAGAGCTCGCGCCACGTGGGCCGCGTGCCCTGCACCCACTCCAGGATCTCGATTTCGTAGTCGCCCGCCTCACCCGTCACGGGGATGCGCTGTAGCCGCTGCTCTTCGGAGTTCAGCGTGGCCAGCACCTCGCCGCCCGGGTGCCGCACGCGCACGCGGCGCAGCCGGCGGTTCCCCGCGAAGAGATCGCTCGTGCCCTGCACCTTGGTGAAGCCCACCGTGAGGTCGATGGCGTGCACGCGCGCGCCCGCGGGGATGCGCACGTGGATGCTGCGCGAGGAGGTGTCGCCCTCGGGCATGGTGGCGGAGTTCCAGGCGGTCTGCATGTCACCGTCGAAGAGGAAGCCGATCTGGCGCAGCTCGTCACGGTACGCGCTGGTGGTGGCCACGGTGGTCTGCACGGTGTGCAGCAGGTCCACCCAGCCCATCTGGCCTTCCGTGGCCACGGCGGCGTTCAGCTCCACGATGGTGGGCCCCGGAGCCGGTTCCTCGAGGGCTCGCGGTGCCTCGGGGACCGGCGCAGGGGCCGCCCCGCTGCCCGCGCTCGCAGGCTCGGCCGTGGCGTTCGGCGTTTCGCCAGCCCCCGCTTCGTCTCCTCCCGAGCAACCCACCAGCGGCGTCAGCATCAGCCAAGCGCTCGCGACCACCCTCAAACCCACACCCGACGAGATATTCATGGCGCGCATTGTCTCCTAACCCTTTGCGCCGCTCAACCCGCGGCGCGTTGTTCGGCATTCCTGTCCGGCGTCAGTGACGCAGGGCCATCAATCGATCACACGCTGACTGCTTTATCACTGGCGCGGGCTGGGGCGGCCGTCACAATGCGCGCATGCGGCGCTCCCCCCTCGCGTATTTGCTCGTGTTTTTGGGCCTCCTGCCGCTGGGCTGCGGCGACGACGGGTTCGTGCGCCGCCCGCCTGCGCCGGCCTACGAGAACCTCTACGCGTTCAACGAAGGCTGCTTCGTCATGGACGCCACGGCGCCCGGCAGCCGGAACACGCGCTACTTGGTGCGCGCGGTCGAGGGCATCGGCTACGAGTTCAGCGGACGCGACCCGGAGACCGCGCTGCGGCTCACGCTGAAGGCGTCGGACCTCGGGACCTATCTGATCTACGACCAGGACCGGAACTACCTGGTGTCCGAGGTGGACGAGCTAGGCAGCGCGGCCACGCTCGAGAACGAGGTGCAGCTGCTGGACGACACCTTCGTGTCGCCGGCCGAGTGGGAAGTCAGCGTGTCGGCTCACGACCCGGAGCGCCTCGCGCTTCGCAGCCGCCGCACAGGGCGCTTCATCAGCGCTCTCGGAACCACTGCGGACCCCGAGCAGGCTGGCGTGCTCACGCTCTATCCAGCCGAGGGCTGCACGGCGTTTCCGGAGATGACGCTGGACGCCACGGGCGAGTCTACGCGCGGCACCTTCGATGATGGAGACCTGTTCGGCTTCGTCGACGCGCACTCGCACCTGCTCACCAACTTCGGCTTCGGGGGCGGGGGCATATTCCACGGCGCGCCCTTCCACCGCCTGGGCGTCGAGGCCGCGCTACCCGACTGCGAGCGCTTCCACGGGCTCGAGGGGCGCCGCGATCTGGTGGGCTACTTCTTCGACGGGGGCGGCAACACCGACGTGGGCACCCTCGGGACGGCCCTGGTGCTGGGGCGCACGCCCGAGGCCAACCACGACACGAGCGGCTACCCGGACTTCGTGGACTGGCCCAACGCGCGCGAGAGCTCCACGCACCAAGTGCAGTACTACAAGTGGCTGGAGCGCGCGTACCTGAGCGGCCTGCGCCTGGTGGTGCAGCACGCCACGGGCAACCAGGTGCTGTGTGACCTGGTGACCGGCTCGCGCGCGCAGTCGGTGCGCTACTCGTGCAACGACATGGTGGGCGTGGACCGCGAGCTCGACGAGGCCTACGCCATGGAGCGCTACATCGACGCGCAGTCGGGTGGCCCCGGCGAGGGCTGGTTCCGCATCGTGACCAGCCCGGCCGAGGCCCGCGAGGTCATCGCGTCCGGCAAGCTGGCCGTCATCCTGGGCATCGAGATCTCGAACCTGTTCGACTGCTTTTCGGTTCCGCGCGAGGGCTTCCCCACGTGCGACGCGGCGTTCGTGCGCCAGCAGCTGGCCCACTACCACGACCGCGGCGTGCGTGCGCTGTTCCCCGTGCACAAGTACGACAATGCCTTCTCGGCGGGCGATGGCAGCCGCGGCTTCATCGAGCTGGGCAACGTCATCAACAGCGGGCACTACTCGAACTTCACGCTGGACTGCAACACGGGCGTGTCCGCCTCGTTCGACGGCGGCAACGTCTACTACGGGGGCTTCAACCAGCCGCGCGCGGAGTACTTCTCCGAGCCGCCGCTCGACGTGACCGGCTTCGCAGCGGCGCCCAGCGGCACGGTGCTTCCGTATATCGAGCAGATCCAGATGCCGGCGCTCGAAGGTCCCTACTGCCAGGCCGCCGGGCTCCAGCCGCTGGGCGAGCTGCTCATGATGGAGATGATGCTGCGCGGCATGATCCTCGAGGTGGACCACTTCCCGCAGCGTTCGTTCGCGCGCGCCTACGAGATCCTGGTGGAGAACGACTACCCGGCCGCCGGCACGCACGGCAACACCAACGCCGGCCGCATCTACGACATCGGTGGCATCTCCACCACGGGCCTCGGCCGCTGCCGCGCAGCCGACCGCACGGGCGCCATGGGCGACGGCCTGCGCGACCGCATCGCGCTCATCACCGAGCGCGGCGGCTACCCGGCCGAGGGCTTCGGCTTCGACCTCAACGGCTTTGCGGGCGCGCCCGGGCCACGCTTCGGTGACGAGTCCGGCTGCGGCAGCCCGCAGAGCGATCCGATCACCTATCCGTTCATGTCCTACGCGGGTGACGTGACGTTCCAGGCGCCCCAACTGGGCAGCCGCGCGGTGGATTTCAACACCGAGGGCATGATCCACGTGGGCCTGATCCCCGAGCTGATCGAGGACGCCCGGCGCGATGGCGTGAGCGACGAGGACCTCGAGCCGTTGTTCCGCTCCGCCGAGGGCTATGTCCGCATGTGGGAGCGCGCCGAGATGCGCGGGGCGGAGCTGCGGGCCGCGCAGCCGTGAGCGGTGATCCGAGCGTGGCCTGGCAGGACGCGCTGGGCCCCTGGTAAGGTGACGCGCCGAGACCAAAGAAAGAGGTACGACGTGCAGCCTAGTAAGACTTCCTGGATGCAGCGGACTGCGCCACGCGGCCCGGGGGCCTGGCTGCTTTGTGGGGCCACTCTCCACACGGCCGACGCCGAAGTGCTCGCGAGCGACGCGCCTTGAAGCGCACGCGCAGGACCCCGTGGCTGGGCCCGTGGCTCGTGACGGTCGGGCTGCTCGCGGCATGCGGTCCGTCCCCGCGGCGTGCGCAGATCGCGTCGGCCGGTGCCACCGGCTGCGAGCCCGCGGCCATCGACGTCAGCCAGCTGCGGGGTGGCACGCAAGGGAGCTCGTGGATCGCGCGCTGCGGTGACGTGCACTTCCAGTGCAGCAGCGTCCCCGACGCCGCCGTGAGCTGCACCCCGGTGCGCAGTCGTGCGCGCGCTGCTGACGGCGCGGTGGAGGTCGCCCCCCGGGAGGCGTCGCGGGGCCAGGGCCCCCGGTTCCAGTTCGCGCGCCGAGGTGAGACGCTCCACGGCGTTCGGGCCACGTTCCGAACCGAGACGGCCACGCTGACGTTCACCTTCACCCCGGAGCAGAGTCGAGAACTTGTGCAGCTGACCCTCGAGCCACCCGAGCCCGGCGCCAGCCTCTCGTGCGAGTCGCTCGTAGTGTCGGCCGACGGATCCACCCTCTTCGATGCCCCGATCCAGGATGGCGCGGCGCAGCTTCCGCGTGCGTCCCTCCTCGCGGCCATGCAGGCGCATGCCCTGACGATGCGGTTCTGCGGCACCGAGTGGGTGCCCGACAGCGCGGACGTGCGCGGCTTCGAGCAGCTCGCGCGCCACATGGACGAGGCGCTGGCCGCGGCACCCGGCGAGCCTGCCGCCACCCCGAGCACCACCCTCGCTGTGGGTTCCGCCGAGGCGATCCGTGCGGTCCGGGAACACCTCGAAGCGCAACGTGCGCTGCTCCGGGGGTGTGCGGGCGTTCCTCGCGATGGCGTTCTCTCGGTGGAGGCGACCTGGGACGCGACCGGGGTGATGTCCGTGACCGTCCGCGGCCAGACGGACTCCGCGGTGAACGAGTGTGCTGGCAACGCGCTACGCGACCATCGGGCGCCGCTGGGAGTGGCTGGTCGTCTGATCCACGTGCTGCCCGCGGACTGACGGCACAGATCGTCGCGAGCAGAGGTTCGGCTCGTCGCGACGTTCACACCGAGGTCGTCTTTGCGTCCACGGGACCGTTGGAAGGAACGAACATCGAGGAGTCCTGGTGCCCTGTGGCTGGAGACATCGAGCGCCTTGACGACGCGCTTCACTATCAGGGTGAGCCTCGTGGCTGGTGGACGGTGTCGTGCCGACGAGGCCACCGCCGCCGTAATCGGCGCAGCGGGGGCGGTGTCCGAAATGCGGAGGCCGTCCGCGTAGTTGCCTCCGCGCGTGCCATCGTCGCCCGAGGATGCAACCATGGGTCCCGGACGCGCCGGGGCTGCCCGACCGCATACGACGTGACCCGATCCGAGGAGTGTCTCTGTGCCCCACCTGGTCTCCCTCTCTGTCCCATCTGCTCCACGCCGTGCGTGGCTCGCGCTGGGGCTCCTTTCGGCGCTCGCCTGCGCAGCTCTCCCGGCCTCCAGCGTCAGCGCGCAGGCTGCCCGCTTGCCGGAGTGCTTCGGCCCAGGCCCGAGCGGCAGCGCGGCCGCGTTCCTCGGCACGGCGGTGCGCCTCAGCAGCGAGTGCGAGTACAGCTTGTCGCGCAGCACGGGCTTCCGCTCGCTGGGGCTGAACCGCGACGTGGCGTTCTTGGCGGTGCTCGGCCAGCTCGGCTGGCGCAGCCCGCAACTGCCCGTGCTCTACGGGCGTCCGCGTGCGGCCGCGGCCCCCACGGCGCCTGCCACGCCGGCGCGCGGAGGCAGCGCGGCCTCGGTGCCGGCCACGCCCGCGTCCTCGCTCATCTTGGCGCACTGCACGGACTTCGTGCTGGAGGCCCAAGGCGCCTTCGCGGTGCAGCCGGACCCCAACGCGCGACGGCTCGCGGTGCGGCGCGCCTCCAACGAGTGTGGGGCGCCTTCCATGGACCTCGAGTTCACGTGCACCGCCGGTGGGGCCGCCCAGGCCATGCCGCGCACCCAGAGCACCATCACGCTGCCCGAGTGCGAGGGGCCCTGGCGCGTGGTGGCCCGCGTGGAGGGCACCACGGCCTATCCTCTCGGTCAGGTGAGCTCCGGCCGCCCCACGGCGCTGCTCGACTACTTCGCCACCGACGCGGCGCAGCGCGCCCTGCTGGTGCCGGACTTCACGCGCGGTGAGCGGGGCCTGTCGCTGCGGCGCGGGCCCGACGCGGAAGACGACCTGTGGGCCGAGCTCCAGCTGGCCGTGGCAGCGGGCACGCTGCGCTTCGTGCGTGGGCGTGGCGCGGACGCGTGCGAGGTGGGCGAGCGCATCGGCGCTACGGCGCTCGAAGACCGCATCGAGCTGGACGGCGGCCAGATGGGGCGCTTCATGACCACGCGCTACGGCGACACGGGCGCGAGCCTGGTGCCGGCGGCCACCGAGTGGACGGCGCTGCTGGGCGACGTGAGCGTGTGCATGGCGTCGTCGCACGGCGTGCACCGGCCCACCATGCAGGCGAAGCCGCTCGGCACGCTGGCGGCGCTGGACCTCATCGCGCGCACCACGCCGGCCGTGCGCTTCTGCGTGGACGAGCCGCGCGTGAGCGTGCGCCCCGATGGCGTGCAGGAGCTGGACCGCAGCCCGCGCTGCATGACCACGGGCGACGGCGCCACGCTGCTCACCACGGCGGGCGCCACCATCGCGGAGCTGCCGGCCGAGACGGTGCTCTGCCACGGCGAGGACGCGGTGAGCAGCCTGCCCATCACGCTTCAGCGCGGCTTCTACGAGCTGCGCTTGGCGTCGTCGGCCGGCTGCCGCGGGGCCACCGGGCTCTCGGCGGGCCGCATCGCCGTCATGGACCCAGCGCAGGACTGGGCGCCCGTGGGCTTCACGCGCGACGCCGACGGCGAGACGGGCGAGGCGGTCCCGGCCTGGCAGGGCGTGCGCCGCGATGACCCTCCCACCTTCGCCTTCCGCCGCAGCGAGGACGAGCTGCGCTTCCGCGTGGCCTCGCCCGAGGGCATCGCCAGCTCGTGGAACGACCCGCGCAGCGAGCGGCGCACGGTGCTCTCCGACCAGGCGCCCGTGGTGGGCGGCGAGACGGGCGACTACGGCCACGCCGGTGAGTCCGCCTTCGCGGTGGCGCTCACCAACGGCGGGGCGTGCCCCGTGGACGAGGCCGGCCAGCTCAACAGCAGCGCGCTCATCTCCTCGGCCGCCGAGCTGCGCATCGACCAGAAGGTGTACGCGCACTTGTTGCTGCGTGAGGCCGGCACCACCCGCTGCGTGGCCCGCGCGGCCCTGCGCGTGTGGCAGAGCCGCGTGGTGGCGCACGCCGTGGGCAGCGAGCGCTGGCACGGGCGCCTCGGCATCCTGGGCGACCCGCGCCTGGGCGTGTTCTTCAGCCAGCCGGACCCGTGGGCCATCGGCGTGGTGCTGCCGCTGGTGCACTTCGACATGAAGTTCAACTACGGCTTCGACCTCGAGTTCTCGGTGCCGTTCATTGCCAGCATCGCGGCCGACGGGCACGCCAGCCGCATCGGGCCCGCGTTCATGGTGGGCCTCGACTGGGGCTTGCCCAGCCGCGCGCAGAACCTGTTCACGCTGGGCTTCTTGGTGCACCCCAACTGGCCGCACCCGGACGACCAGGTCTACAGCTTCTTCTTCGGGCTGAACCTGGGCGGGCTCTACGACCTCATCGGGGGGCGCTGACGTGGGCCCGCGAATGACGGCTCGTGTGGGCGTTGGCGCGCTGCTCGGGCTCATGCTCGCGGCCTGCGCCTCCACCCACGCCACCGGCGTAGAGAGCCCGGCGGCCCCCGAGCTGGTGGCCGCGCCGCTGCCGGCCAACGAGGTGGACGTGTCGCAGGTGCGCGCGCTCGAGGCCCAGTGCCGCCAGCGCTTCTCGGCCGAGACCTTCCAGCAGGCCGCCAACGCGCTCACCGTGGCGCAGGTGGCGGTGGGCCAGCTGTGCACCATCGAGCTGGTGGGCAACTCGCCGCTCCAGTGGCGCGTGAGCTGCGGCAGCGACGACTTCTTCGAGTCGGGCGCGCACACGCTGGCGTCGGCCACCGGCTGCGAGGTGGGCGGCGTGCGTGGGCAGAACGGCTTCGAGTGCCTGGGCCTCGCCCTGCGCGCCATGCTGCCGCACGCCGAGACGGTGGACATCGCCACCATCGGGCACGTGGACTTCACGCGGCCGGCGGCGCGCCTCGACTGCGCCGACCTGGTGGGCGAGGGCTGGGGCACGCCGCCCTGGACCGAGCACAGCAGCCTGCGTGGAGACGCCGCGCGCGACGCCGCCAACGATCGCCTGGCCTGGTGCCGCGCCGCGCGTGCGGCCAGCGCCATCGCCACCGGCATCGGCCGGCGCAACAACGGGGTGCGCTTGGTGGCTGCGGGCGCGTCCACCAGCTGGATGGCTCCGCGCTACCGCGCGCCCGATGAAGAACTGGAGACCGCGGGTGAGTGCCCGCCGCCCAGCGCGCCCGACCGTGACGACCCGAGCGTGGGTCGCTGCGCCAGCTCCCGCCGCGTGGACGTGCTGGTGCGCATGAGCGCTCGTGCCGAGGCCAACGACACGGGCGCTCGCTGCGACCGCGCCGACCAGGCCCACACCCCGGCGGGCGCGCTCTACTGCCTGGAGCAGTGCCTGGCTTCCCCCGAGCGCTCGGCCAGCGGCCTGGGCGCGGCCACGCCGTTCTTGGAGCCCGGCTCGCCGGCCACCCCGCCTGCGCGCTGGCACGTGTCCACCAGCGACAGCGGCTTGCGGGTGGACCTCGGCATCATCACCCGGCGTCTGGGGTACTGACGACAGCTGAGATCCACAATCTTCTGCAAGTCATTTGCATTAGCATCCTGATGTGATAATCCGAGGCCATGTTCCCCGCCTGGGCACCTGGCTTCCGTCCCATTCGCCTCTGCGCCTGTAGCGCGCTGGCGTTGGTGGTCACGTGCGGCCTGGCGGCGCAGGTGCACGCCCAAGCAGGCGCCCCGGGCTCGGACGGCTCGGGTGAGGCTCTGCCACAGCCCGTGATTCAGCCCCCCGTGGTGCAGCACAGCGTGGCGGCCACGTACCCGCCCGCGGCCCTTGCCGCACGGCTCGAGGCGCACGTGGATCTCGGCGTCACCGTGGAGGTGGACGGCAGCGCGGGCAGCGTGGAGGTGCTGCTCTCGGGCGGCGCGGAGTTCGACGCGGCAGCCGTCGAGGCCATGCGGCAGTGGCGCTTCTCGCCTGCCACGCGGGACGGCCAGCCCGTGGCGGCGCGCATCCGGGTGCCGTTCGACTTCGTGCTGCCCGCGGCCGAGCCCGTGGCCGTGCCCAACGAAGAGCATCCCGAACACGGCAGCACACCGCAAGACGCCAGCACCACGCCCGCGCCAGAGCCGGACACGGATCCCGCCGCCGCCTCCACCACCCCCACGGCAGAGGAAGAGGTCATCGACGTGACCGTGCGCGGCGAGCGCGAGCTGCGCACCGAGGGCCGCTCCGCCAGCGACTTCGAGCTGCAGCGGGACCAGCTGGCTGCCGCGCCCCGCTCCGAGGGGGCCGAGGTGCTGCGTTCGGCGCCAGGGCTGTACATCGGCCGCTCCGAGGGGCCGGCCGTGGCCCACAACTACATGCTGCGCGGCTTCGACGCGGAGCACGGCCAGGACATCGCGTTCCGGGTGGGCGGGCTGCCCATCAACCTGCCTTCGCACATTCACGGGCAGGGCTACGCGGACCTCGGCTTCCTGATCGCCGACGTGGTCAGCGGCATGAATGTGCGCGCGGGCGTGTCCGATCCGAGCCAGGGCGACTTCGCGGTCGCGGGCTCCATCGACATTTCGCTGGGCGTGGCCGAAGACGAGCGCGGCGTGCGCCTGGCCACCAGCTACGGCTCGTTCCGCACCTCGCGGCAGCTCCTGCTCTTCGCTCCGCGCGGCCTTGCAGAGGAGACCTTCGGCGCCGTGCAGTACACGCGCACCGACGGCTTCGGGGAGAACCGCGCGGGCCAGGCCGCGAGCGCCATTCTCCAGCGCGCGGCCGAGGTGGGCGACTTCACGCTGCGCGCCATCGGCGTGCTGCACACCGCGCGCTCGGACCTGGCCGGCGTGCTGCGCCAGGACGACATCGCCGCCGGCCGCGTGTGCTTCACCTGCGTGTACGACCTGCCCACGGCGCAGGCGCAGAACGCGCTCGCCAGCCGCGTGATGCTGGGCCTCTTCGCGGACTACCGCGGCGAGCGCGGGGACAGCGGCCAGCTGGGCGTGTGGCTGGGCTACGACCAGTTCCGCATCCAGGAGAACTTCACCGGCTTCATCCAGCGCTCGCGCACGCTCGAGCGCGTGGCCGGGCGCGGTGATCTCATCGAGCAGCAGAACCGCACGCGCTCGGTGGGCCTCTCGGGCCGCTACCGCACGGCGCCCATGCGGCCCACCGCGTGGACTCACGGCACGCTCGAGCTGGGCGTCGAGGGGCGCCTGGACGGCATTCAGCAGGCGCAGAACCTGCTGGACGCCACGGTGCGCAACCAGACCTGGGACCAGCGCGTGGACGCGAGCGTGCGCGGCGTGGACCTCGGCTTCTGGGCGGACCTCGACTTCCACATCACCGAGTACCTGGACCTGCGCGCGGGCGTGCGGGGCGCCGTGCTGTCGTACGACATCGAGGACCGCCTCGGGAACTTCGCCCCCATCGTGCGGCCCGACGACACCTACATCGTGGGCTTCCGGCGCAGCGCGCTGGGCACCACGTTCGGGCCCCGGGCGAGCGCGCGCGTGACCCCGCTGCCGTGGCTCGAGATCCTCGCGGCTTATGGCGAGGGCTACCGCTCGCCCCAGGCGCGCCTGCTCGATGACGGGGAGCCCGCGCCGTTCTCGAAGGTGCGGTCGGGCGACCTCGGCGTACGCATCACCCACGACGAGGTGCTGGAGCTCACGCTGGGTGCCTACTACACGCGCCTCTCGGACGACATCGCGTTCTCGGCTGCAGAGGGCCGCCTCGAGCGCATCGGCGCTACCCAGCGCGTGGGGGCCACGGTGCACGCGGTGGTGCGCCCGCTCGACTGGATCGTCGCTTCACTTTCGGTGACCGTGGTGGGGGCCACGCTCCTGTCGCCGCCGCCGGCCAGCGCCGAAGAGCCGCTCCCGCCCTACGTGCGTGGGCAGCGCCTGCCCTTCGTGCCGCCCGTGGTCATTCGCGCCGAGCTGGGCGCCACCCACGTGCTGGCCACGCTGGGCGGGCACGCGCTCACGGGGCGCGCGGGTGTGGGCTTCTCCTATCTGTCGTCGCGGCCGCTGCCCTTCGACGAAGCCGCGGCGCCTGTGTCGTTGCTGGACATTGGCGCCGGCCTGCGGTTCCGCGCGCTCGACCTGGGGGTGCAGCTGCACAACGCCATCAACACGCGCTACGCGGCCGTGGAGTACAACTTCGCGTCGGACTGGGATCCCGATGACGACTTCCGCACGCGCACGCCAACGCGCCACATCGCAGCCGGCGCGCCGCTGTCGCTGATGGTCACGCTGGGGGTGCAGCTGTGACCCGCCGGGTACTCACGACCGCGTGGACGCTCGCATGGGCGCTGCTGCCCGTGGCATGCGCGGAGACCAGCCAGGAGCGCGTACAGCTGGCACTCGAGGTGGTGGGCACCGAGGCCGCCGCGCCCATCGAGGCTCTTGGCGGAGTGCCGGTGACGCTCACGCGGGCCGACCTCGCCTTCGGACCGCTCTACCTCTGTGCGGGCGCCCAAGCCGGCGAGCTGTGCGAGACCGCGCGCCTCGAGTGGCTGGACACGGTGGTGGTGGACGCACTCAGCGGAACGGCGCAGCCCGTCGGTGAGCTCTTTGGCGTATCGGGCGTGGTGCAGTCGTGGATGTACGACCTGGCCATCAGCGCGCAGCTCACGCAGGAGCAGCCCATCGTGCTCGACGCGGCCGAGGCGCTGGGCGGTCACTCGCTGGTGCTCGAGGGCACCGCCGTGGTCAGCGGCATCACGCTCCCCTTTCGCGCGGAGGTGCCGGTGCAGCAGACCGGCGCCACCGAGCTGGGCGTGCCGGTGGTGCGCAAGAGCACGAGCGACGACTTCTTCCACGACGTGACCGGCACCGAGCACGCGCTGCAGGTGCGCTTCGACCCGGCCACGTGGCTGGCGGGTGTTGAGCTGCGTTCGTACGTGCAGTTCGAGACCTGCGGGCCGGAGCAAACGGGCGTGGTGTGCGACGGCCTCGTGGAGTGGACCTGCGACCCCGATGGCGCCCACGTGAGCCGCGACTGCAGCGCCGCGAGCGAGGTGTGCATCGCCGGGCGCGGCTGCGCCGAGAGCGTGGCCATCGAGCCCACCAGCGAGGCCTTCCGCGCGCTGCGCAATGCGCTGACCTCGGGCGCGCGCCCGGAATTCGTGTGGGTGGAGGGCGCCGAATGAGCAACTGGAGACCCTGTGGTCCGACCAAGGAGACAACCGTGCGGAACAAGATCGAAGTGGTGGGCTTTCTGAACCTCGTGCTCCTCGGCGCGGCCGCCGTGGGCTGCGGTGGCGAGGCAGGCACGGGCTCGCTCACCGCGCTGCTCGAAGCTGAGGATGTGATCGTTGATGGGATCGCGGCGGGCGCAGACCCCGAGAACATCCGCGACGGCTGGGACGTGACGTTCGACCGCTACATCGCGACCGTGGGCGACCTCGACATGCACCTCTCCACGGACGAGGCGGTGGACGTGGAAGGCGCGGACGTGTTCGTGGTGGACATGACGCAGGTGCCGTCCGCAGGCCTCGACCTCTGGCAGTTCGACGGCATGCGCTCCGGGCGTTGGGAGTTCAACTACAGAACGCCAGGGGCCGCCGACGGCGGCATGCGCCACAGCTCGGTGAGCCAGGCCGACTTCGACGAGATGGTGGCCAACGACTGGACCTACCTCATCGACGGAACCCTCACCAACGCCGAGGGCGAGTCCTGCCCGCCGGCCGCCCTGGCCCAGGTGGGCAGCGCCACGCCGAACGGCAACCTGTCGGGCACGAACCCCTGCTACGACGTGGCGACCGTCCGGTTCCTGTTCGGCGCCACCGCCGAGACGAGCTACGGGCCTTGCCGGGTGGACGAGGTGACCGGCTTCGCGGTGACCGCCGATGGTTCCACGTCCGTGTCCATGACCCTGCACGGCGACCACCTGTTCTTCAACGGCTTCCCCGAGGGCGACGAGGGCGGCGTCATGCGCCTGGCCCAGTGGTTGGCGGACTGCGACCTCAATCTTGACGGAACCGTCACCGCGGCCGAGCTTCAGGCCATTGCGCCGGCGCAGCTGCCCGAACTCGACGACCGCTTCCAGCTGGGCGGAACCACCATCACGGATCTCGACACCATGTACACCTACGTACGCGCGCAGTTGAAGACCCAGGGCCACTTCCAGGGGGAGGGCGCGTGCCCCGTGGACGGCGTGGGGCACGAGCACTGAGTGACCATGAGTGAAGCCCGCATCACGTTTGACCAGCCCGTCGGGACAGCCAACACTCCGGCCGTGTCGCGCCGTGGGCGAGCCTGGGTGTCGCCCGATGGGCAGCGAAGCGTGGTGGCTGGGCTGCTCGCGCTGATCACGCACGTGTTGGTGTTGTGGGTGGCCGGCTTGCTCCCCACCGGCGCTGGCGAGGGGCATGCGTCGCTGCGCCCCGAAGAGACGCCCAGCACCATGACCATCCCGCTCGAGGTCATCGAGGAGGCGGCGCCTGCGGGTGACGCCCCTGCGGCGCAGCGTGTGCCCGAGCCAGTCTCGCCTGAAATGGCGGCTCGCATCGCGACCATCGCGCGGGTGCGCCTCGCCATCGAGACCACTGCGGCCGAAGTCGCGGCACGGCAGCATGCCGCTGCTCCGGTGGATCTCTCGCATCTGGCCGACGTCCGTGGCGTGGTGAACGCCGGCATGGTCGCGCCCGGAGGCATGGCAGCGCGGGTGGGTGCTGGCAGCAACGGCGGAGCGCCGAGCGGCGGCGTCCAAGGTGTCGCCGGAGGTCCCGGTGGCGGTGGTCAAGGCACTGGCCGCCCGTCGCTTGCCCAGCCCGCGCGGCCCAGCGGCGGTCAGTGGCGTTGCCCCTGGCCCAGCGAGGCCATGGCAGCCGACATCTACGCGCAGAACGTGCTCGTCCGCGTGGTGGTCGAGGCAGACGGCAGCGTGGTGAGCGCCAGCGCGCTGAGCGACCCAGGCCATGGCTTCGCCGCTGCCGCCGAGGCCTGCGCCCGCCGCGAGACCTACAGCCCCGCGCGCGATGACGCCGGCACACCCGTGCGCGCCACCACGCCGGCCATCCGCGTCAACTTCGCCCGCTGACGAGGGCCACTTGTTTCCACCACGTCCGACCGATACGTTGCCCGCCATGGAGCGCGTGTCCAAAGACGAGGTGCGGCGCCGCGTGCAGGCCTCTGGTTTGCGTGCCACCGCTCCGCGTGTGGCGGTGTACCAGCTGCTGCTCGAGACGGATCGCCCGCTCTCGCACACCGAGGTGGTGACGCAGCTGGCCAGCCCCGACTGGGATCAGGCCACCATCTACCGCAACCTGCTGAAGCTGGTGGAGGCGGAGCTGGCGTGGGTGGCCAGCCACGTGGGCGGCGTGGCGCGCTACGAGGCGCGCAAGGCCGACGACGAGCCGCACTACCACCCGCACTTCTCGTGCCGCACCTGTGGGGCCGTGGAGTGCCTGCCCGAGGCGCGTTTGGCCGCCAGCGTGGACCGTCGCTGGCGCGAGGCGCTGGCCGATGCCGAGCTGCAGCTCGTGGGCACGTGTCCCAGCTGCCGGGCTACCGCATAGTCGTGTCCAGGATGCAGCGAGGCCACGCGCGCCAGTGTAGGCTCGCGCCCATGCGATTCCCCACAAGCCCAGCCGCTTCGCGTTCGCTCGCCTTCACCCTCGGTCTCGCCCTCACCGCGTGCCACGGCTCGTCCGGGTCCACCACGCCGGGTGAAGGCGACGCGAGCGAGGCCCCTCCTCCGGACTTGCTGCAGGCTCCTGCGGGCTCGTATGGCAGCGTCATCGTCCACGAGGACGCGCCCTACCTCTTCGTGTCGTTTGCGTATGTGCACGAGGGAGCCGAGCCGCCGGCGCCGGCCGGACCCGCGCCCAGCACCGTGCAGCTGCTCACCCCCACGGGCCCCTGCGACGCGCAGGTGGGCGAGCCCGTCTCCCTCAGCACCGGCCAGTGCGAGACCTCCACCACGGTGGCGCGTCCGCTGACCGGCTGCACGGGGCCCTTCGCCCGCGTGGCCCGTGTGTCGGGCAGCTGGCCCGAGGGCGTGCGCTTCATGGCGCTCACGGAGCCCACCGACGAGCCGTTCACCAGCCCGGCCTCGCTGCGGGACGCCCAGCACCGCGCTCGGGTGGAAGCGTGGATGAGCGAAGAGGCGGTGTCGGGTCGCCCGCTGCAGCAGGCCATCAGCGCGCACGCGCAGCTGGACGCAGGTGCCGAGACGCTCGAGACGTCCTCGGCGAGCTTCCTCGTGGGCCCGAGCGACGCGCAATGCGAGCAGCAGGTGGAGCACCGCACCGCGAGCGCGCTGCGCCGGGGGGAGCGCGTGATCCCCATCGAGGGCCTCGAGCAGTGGCAGGGCGTGGTCACCTACCGCGGGCGCGTGGCGGGCGTGCTCTACCGGGCGCCGCACCTGAGCGCGTTGGCCTCGGTGTCGCCCGACGGAAACCTGCGCGAGGAGTGGAGCGAGCGCGTGTGGTCCGACAACGAGGAGTGCGGCCCCTTCTGGTGGGCCCACATCGAGTACCCCTGCGGCCCGTGAGGCTCTGCATCGGGTGCAGCGCGGCGGCGCTCAGCGGCTCGCCAAAAGCTCTTCGTACAGCGCCTGGTACTCGGCGGCGGCGGGCCCCCAGCCCACCGGCTGGCGCATGCCCGTGGCCGTGATGGCCTCCCACTTCGCGGGCTCGTCGTAGAGCGCCAACGCCCGCAGCAGCGCTTGCGCGAAGGACAGTACGGTGGCGTCATCGAAGACCACGCCGGTGGCGGTGCCTGCCGCGATGTTGTTCTGCGTGGCGTCCACCACCGTGTCGGCCAGGCCCCCCGTGCGCCGCACCACGGGCAGCGTGCCGTAGCGCAGCGCATACAGCTGAGTGAGCCCGCACGGCTCCACGCGCGAGGGCACCAGCAGGGCGTCCGAGCCCGCCTCGATCAGGTGCGCCAGCGCCTCGTCGAAGCCCACGCGCACGGACACCTGGCCCGGGTGCGCGGTCTGCAGCGCGCGCAGCGCCGTCTCGAGCGCGGGCTCCCCGGTGCCCAGCACCACCAGCTGCGCGCCCTCGGTCAGCGCCGGCAGCACCGCCTCGGGCAAGAGGTCGAGGCCCTTCATCCACGCGAGCCGCGCCACTACTCCCAGCAGCGGCGCGCTGGGCTTCACCGTGAGCCCCATGCGCTTCTGCAGCGCGGCCTTGCACACAGCCTTGCCGCTTCGGTCTTCGTCCGTGAACGTGGCCGGCAGGTGCGGGTCACGCGCCGGGTCCCACTCGCGCTCGTCGATGCCGTTCACGATGCCGTGCAGCACGGTGCGGCGCTTGCTGAGCAGGCCCTCGAAGCCGCAGCCAAAGGCGGCTGTCTGGATCTCGTCGGCGTAGGTGCGGCTCACCGTGGTGATGCGGTCGGCGTATACGAGCCCCGCCTTCATGAACGAGAGGCGCCCGTAGAACTCCACGCCCTCTGGCGTGAAGGCTCGGTCGGGCAGCCCCAGCTCGTGCAGCACGTGGGCGTCGAAGTTCCCGGCGTAGGCCAGGTTGTGGATGGTGTGCACCAAGCGCGGCCCACCGGGTCCGTTGCGCAGGCGCTCGTAGGCCGGCAGCAGCCCCGCCTGCCAGTCGTGCGTGTGCACGATGTCGGGCCGCGCGCCGCCGTCGAGCCCGCGCGAGAGCAGGCTGCCCGCCCAGGCCAGCGCCGCGAAGCGCCGGTGGTTGTCCGGCCACTCGTGCCCGCGCTCGTCGCTGTACGGCCCGCCGTCGCGCGTGAAGAGGCCCGGGCAGTCCAGCACGCACGCCGGCAAGTTGGGCGGCACGAGCGTCCCGCACAAGATGCGCGCCGGCCCGCCACCAAAGAAGTTGGCGTCCGTGAACAGCACGCGGCTGGCGCCGAGCGCGCGCATCACCGCGGGATACCCGGGCAGCAGCACGTGCACGTCCACGCCGCGCTCACGCAGCGCGAGGGTCAGCGCGCCGCCGACGTCGGCCAGGCCGCCGGTCTTGATCAGCGGGTAGAGCTCGGAGAGGACGTGGAGGACGCGCACGGGGGCTGAGCGAATAGCGCGTGAGCGCGGATCCGTCCAGGTCGTCACGCAGCCACTCTCTGGGGCGCCCGCCGTTGCTCCGCGCGGGGAGACGCGAACCCGGCGAAGCGCGTATCCTCCCGCCGTGTCCGCTGTGGCCCACCCCCACCCACGTGCGATCCCCGACTCACCGGATGTGGGCGCTCATGGCGTGATGCACCTGCCGCGCTTCTGGGCGCGGCTGCTCGTCCCTCCAGGTGAGGCGGCGGAGGTGCCGCTCGAGCCGGATCTCGATGCTGCGCTCCTTCACCTGCTCCGTCTCCCCTTGCAGCCCACGCTGCGGTACCTGTTGAGCGCACGGCCCACGCTGACCGAGTTCGAGCACTGGATCGACCGCACCAGCGAGAGGCTGCCCTCGCGTGGCGCCATCACGCGCTTCAACGACGTGGTGCTCGGCGGGGATCGCCCGGTGCCGTGTGTCCCCTCCGAGGAGGACGTCCTCACCGAGGACCAGTGGCGCACCTGGCGTGAAGACGGCTACGTGGTGGTGCCCAACGTGCTGTCGCACGAGGCCTGCGAGCGCACGGTGCAGATCGTGTGTGCCCACCTCGGTGTAGACGAACGCGACCCGGCCACCTGGTACGGCGCTCACCCCGACAAGCAGGGCATCATGGTCCAGCTCTTTCATGGCGCTCAGCTCGAGGAGAACCGGCTGGCGCCATCCGTGCGCGGTGTGTTCGAGCAGCTGTGGCAGCGCACCGACCTGCTCCCGTCGTTCGATCGCGTGGGCATGAACCCACCGGAGAGCAAGGCCTACACCTTCCCGGGTCCCGATTTGCACTGGGACGTGAGCCTCAAAACGCCCATCCCGTTCGGGACACAGGGGCTCATCTACCTGCGTGACACCGAAGCCGAGCAGGGCGCGCTCACGCTCGTCCCTGGGATGCACCGCACGCTCGAGGCGTGGCTCGCGACACTCCCGGATCCCAGCGTGGCCCGCTCGACCGACCTGCACGCCCTTGGCGCTCGCCCCATCGCGGCCGGGGCGGGGAGCCTGGTGGTCTGGCACCAGGCGCTCGCTCACGGCAGTCGCCCCAACCGTGCGCTTCGCCCGCGCTTCGTGCAGTACGTGAACTACCAGCCCGTGCGCATGGCGGTGAATCCGCAGTGGGTCTGAGCGCGCCCGGCGCTCTCCGCTAGGCGCCCAAGAACCAGGCGGCCAGCGTCACGGTGACGAACGAGAGCGGGATGCCCACCCCCAGCATCAGCGTCACCAGCTCGGGGTCGAGGTCGCGCTCTTGGGCGATGATGCCCGCCGAGATCATGGGCCCCATGGCCGCCTCGAGGACGACCACGCGCGTCATGTCGGTGAGCCCGAGGGTGGGGAGGTAGAGGAGGGCCATCGCGAGGGGCGCGAGGACGAGCTTGAAGCCGAGCCCGAGTGCCAGCGGAGCCGCACGCTTGCGGACTTCGCCGAGCGTGAGCTGGAGGCCCACCGAGGCCATTGCCAGGGGCGTGAGCGTGGCCCCAATGCGCTCGAGCGCCTGGTCCACGATGGGCGGGAAGCCACCGAAGGGGATGGTGGCGGCCCCCACCAGCAGCGCCACGAACGGCGGAAAGCGGATGATGCGGAGCGCCAGCTGCTTCGGGTCCGCAGCGCCACCCGCCCAGGCGGTGGCGAGCGCGATGCCGGGGAGGGAGAGGACGAAGAACGAGCCCAGCTGGTCGATGACCACCGCCACGGGCAGCGACTCCGGGCCCAGCAGCGCCTCCAGCATGGGGAAGCCCACGAACGACGTGTTGCCGAGGCCGGCGGTGAGCACCAGGGCCCCGCGCGTCTTCACGGACAGGCCGAGCGCGCGCCCCAGCGGCCAGAGCAGCGCGAACGCCAGGCCGAACACCAGCCATGGCATGGCCGCCGCCGCGAGCAGCGTGGCGTCCATCGGCAGCCGCGGCACGGCCCGCAGCACCACCGCGGGGAGCGCGATGTCGAGCACGAAGGCGTTCAGCGCCTTGTGCGCGTCAGCCGGCAAGCGCGGGCTCCGGCGGAGCCACACCCCGCAGGCGAAGGACAACACGACGACGAGCAGACTGGCCATGACGCGGCGGGAAGATGACCTGCGCCCGCCCTCGGCGCCCGTGCTCGTGAGTTCAGCCCGGCTGGCCGAACGCCCAGGGCTGCCGGTCGTGCATCGCCGCGACCTCGGACTCACCCCGGGCGATGAGCCCGTCGCGTGCGTCGTGGACCTGCCAGGCCATGGTGCGTCCGAAGAGCGGCTGCCCCTCGATGGACACGACGCGCAGCTCGCCGGACTCGAAGCCGCACTGACGCTGCACGTTCGCGAGCAGCTGCGCGCCGTTCAGGTGGCCGTCGCCGAAGTTCCACCCGATGATCGCCCCGCCGATCACCTCGCCGTCCATCCACTCGTAGTCGTCCAGGTTGGGGGCTACGTAGGGCAGCGCGTCGTGCAATGGCCGGCCCTCGAGGTGCAGCAAGCGGTGCGCGGGCGTCATCATCAGCGTCTTGTGGCGCTCGTTCTCGTCGGGCACCAGCTTCTCGAGCTGCTCGCGGAGCGTCCCGGCGGCCTTCTTCAGCTTGCTCAGCTTCGCCGCGCTGTCGCCCCGGAAGAGCCAGATGGTGTAGGCCCAGTTGCCGGCGTAGTAGCGCATGGCGAGCAGGAACGAGACGCGGCTCGGCACCACGTTGCCGTAGGCGGGGATGGCCAGCATCACGACCACGAGGAAGGCGAGCAGCGCGGGGTGAGCCAACAGCGCGGCGAGGCTGGCCTCCGGGTGCACGCCGAAGAGGAACCAGCCGCCGTAGACCATGGCGATGTTCCACTCGATGGGCATGCCGCTCGGGTTGTTGAGCGCGATGTAGCCGTGGAACACGGTCATGACGCAGAGCGCGCCGAAGGTGAACTCGGGGGAAGGACTGAGCACCAGCAGCGCAGGGATGGAGAGCTCGATGAGCGTGCCCATGCGCGCCATCCCGATGGCGAAGCCGGAGGGGCGCAAGTCGTCCGGGAACGCGCGGAACAGGCGCCGCTTGAGGGCCTGCGGGAAGAAGGGCCCGTTGTTCATCATCACCATGATCACGGACGGAAAGTGGTGGTTCATCTTGGACACGCCGGCCCACAGCCAGATGCCGAGCCACACCACCTGGCACGCGGCCACCCAGGGCTCGCTCGCGCCGAGGACCGTGAGGCACAGAAGCGACGTGAAGAAGTGTTCCGAGCGGGCGGCCAGGAACGTGGTCTTGTCGAGCACGCCGAGCGCGGCCGTCAGGATCACCACGGGCAGCAGCAAGGCAGGCGTGACCGTGGGAGCGACGAGCGCCCACACGCAGGCACCCATGAAGGCGGCGTACAGCACGACGTCGAGCCCGCCGCGGGTGTCCGCCCCGATCAGCGGCGCGCCGGGGAAGAGCGGCAGCTTGGTGCTGCCCGGGCGCAAGAAGTAGAGCGCCCCGCCCATTGGCGGCCAGAGGCGGGCGTTCATGGGCCCGAACGAGCCGCCGAAGCCGAGCGACTCGTACAGCAGCGACCACAGCACGGCCTTGCGGAAGGCGTCTGCGGTGAAGGCCCACTCACCCACGGCCGTGAAGGGCGTGTCGCCGCGCGAGAAGCCCACGAAGAGGGCCCAGCCGCCGATGTAGAGGAGGGCGTACTTCACCCAGTAGAAGACGATCACCCCCATGGGGGTGGCGTGCTCCCCCGCCGCCCAGTTGCGGCAGGTGAGGCGCATGCGCTCGGGGAAGGGCGCTCCGTGCGCCTCGGCGATGGGATGCGGTGGCAGGGACATGACGGCGGCATGGTCGCACGAAGCGGGCCGCCTGCGTCACCGCCTCAGCGGGCCTCGCGCCACCACGGGTCCACGCCCTCCACGTGGGCCAGCTCGAAGGGGCGGCCCAGGCGCGGCGTGATGATGCGCTGACCGCCTTGCCGAGCCAGGTGCACCAGCGTCTCGGCGGGCTCGTCCCAGGCGTGCAGGGCCAGGTCGAAGGTGCTCCAGTGCACGGGGAAGAGCGCCTTGCCGCGCAGCATCTCGAAGGCGCGCAGCGCGTTCTCGGGGCCGAGGTGGATGGCCCCCCACGCGGGGTGCCAGGCGCCGATCTCCAGCATGACCACGTCGAACGGCCCATAGAGCCGGCCGATCTCCCTGAAGTCCTCCGTGAGGCCCGTATCCCCCGAGAAGAAGACGCGGTGCGAGGCGCTGGTCATGACCCACGACGACCACAGCGTGCGGTTGCGGTCCGTGAGAGAGCGCCCCGAGAAGTGCTGCGCGGGCGTGGCCGTGAAGCGCAGGGCGCCGCCGGGCAGGGTGAAGTCCTCCCACCAGTCCAGCTCCACGATGCGCTTCGGGTGCACGCCCATGGCCTCGAGGCGGGCGCCCACGCCCAGCGACGTGATGACCGGCACGCCCAGCTTGGCGATTTGCCGCATGCTGCTGGCGCACAAGTGGTCGTAGTGGTCGTGCGAGAGCAGCACGGCGTCGAGCGGCGGCAGCTGCGACAGCGCGGCGGGCGTCTGGTGGAAGCGCTTGGGCCCGGCGAACGTCACGGGCGCCACGCGCTCGCCGAACACCGGGTCGGTCAGCACGCGCACGCCGTCGATCTCGATGAGCACGGTGCTGTGCCCGAGCCACGTCATGCGCAGCTCGGTGGACGCGCGCTTGGCCAGCACGGGCAGGGGGCTCTCTACGGGCAGGGCTCGGGTGGGCCGCCGTTGGCCTCCGCCGAAGAAGAAGTCCTTCATCACGGGCCAGGGTGGACCCTGCAGCGAAGGGCCGAGCCCGCTCGGGTTGTGGAAGCGCCCGTCATCCCCGAAGCGCCCAGAGGCGCGGGCCCGCTCGAGGCGCAGGCCGGTCAGCAGGGGGCTCTTGGCCTCGGAGATGAGCGCCGCGTCGCGTTGTTTCACGTCCAGCATGAGCACCTTCGTCGCAGAAGGCGCCAGAGCGTGACTTCGCGTCAGGGGGTGTAGAGCGTGCCTGCCCCGGTGAAGCCCACGGACAGCGCAGCGCACTGCCCGCCAACCTGTATGTCGTACAGGTTCTCGAGGATCGGCTCGACGTCGTCGAAGCTGTAGTTCCCGTCAATCGTCGCAAGCGCCTCCATGAGGGTGGTCTCCAACGCCGTCTGCACCAGAGCGCCACCAATCACCACGTTCGACAGCGAGTTAGCCGTCACATTGCCCGTGATGATGACGTTCGTGATGGTCAGGTCGATGTCCACGGTGCCCGTGTCCGTGCCGTAGGGAATCGTCAGATTCAGGCTGCTCACCACTCCGCGGACGTTGCCACTCCCATCTCGGGTGCCCGAGAACGGCCCGGCGAGGGTCTCGCCGTTACCGTCCTCGATCTCCATGATCACGCATCCCGTGCCCGTTCGGACGGACACGATCAGGTCCATTCGCGTGCAGTCCACGCTCGCTGCCGGGCAGTTCAGCGCGGTGTCGATCTCGGCTTGGAGATCCATGGGATCATCCGGGGCCAGCGCCGGAAGTGCGGCGGCCAGGTCGATCAGCGAGTTGTCGACGCCACCGTCGTAGTCCGGCACGCCGCAGGTGTCGCCCGCGCGGTCCACGTTGTGGCCCACGATGTCCCCGGCCGCGGCCTGGTCGGGGGTCGGAATGTCGAGGCTGTTCAACCGGTACAGCACGGCCGTGCCAGCGTCGGCGCAGAAGCTCGCGTCTCGGCAGATGTTGCCCGCGTCGCACGTCTGGGCCCAGCCACAGGTACTCCCGGCGCAGCAGATCTCGCCAATGTCGCCGCAGGGAGCGGTGCACGTGGCGGTTCCGCCAGCGCGGAGGCATGAGCCCCCGTTGCTGCACGTCCCGCCGAAGCACGATGTCGCGCTCTCACAAGTCGTGTTGCAGCACGGGGCCCCCGTCGTCCCACACGCCACACACACCCCTTGGTAGCAGGTGTCGCCTTGCGCGCAGGCGTTCCCACAGCCGCCGCAGTTGGTCTCCGAGCTTCGCAGGGTCGGGTCCGACGAGACCGTGGCGTCGCTGTCGACCACGCCGTTGCAGTCGTCGTCCACCCCGTTGCCGCAGCGCTCGTTCTTGCCGGCGCCCACCTGGGAGACCGCGTCGTTGCAGTCCGTGCCGCCGCACACCAGCGGGACCTCGCCGTCCTCGTCGTTGTCCAGCGGCGCGAACACGCACGTGGCGCTCGCCGCGTCGCACATCTCGTCGCGCGTGCACGGGTCACTGTCCACGCACTCGGAGGGCGACCCACAGATGCTCCCCACCAGGCAGCCCCGGGTCGGATGGCACACCCCGTTGTCCGCGCAGAGCGACGACGTGGGCGTGTGCAGGCAGCTGCCCGACGCGCTGCAGCTGTCCACGGTGCAGGCCACGGCGTCGTCGCAGTCACCCACGTCCTCGCAGGCCACGTGCTCGCAGACCACCCCGTTGCCGTTGAAGCCACCCGCGCACTCGCACATGAACGCCGCCACCGTGTCGGTGCAGATGGCGTTCGGCGAGCAGTTGTCGGTGCCCAGCGTGCACTCGTCCACGGGACCGCTCGACGTGCACACGCGGCCGTCGCCCACGTAGCCCGTGGGGCACGCGGCGCACAGCACCTGGCCCGTGCCGCTGAGCCCACACAGCACCATGGGGCTGATGGAGCAGCCGCCGTTGTTCACGGCGCACGTGGTGCTCACGGCCTGGTCGGCCGGCCCGCTGTCGAGGGGCGCGTCGCCTCCCCCGCATCCGGGGAAGAGCGTCGCGGCACACATGGCCAGCGTGAGGAGCAGGTGGCGAATGGTCATCAGTCGTGTCTCCGGAGGCAGTCCTTGCGCTCCGGGTATACCGTGGCGCGAGCCTTCGGTACAGCTACAGCCAGCGCCGGTGCGGGCCCCTGCCAGCTTCCGGCCGCTGAGCCGACCAGGCCCTACGACTCCGCCTCCGGCCGCGGGAACATGGCCATGGCCTGGTCGGTGAGCACCTCCACCGCCGCTTCGAACGGGTAGCGCCCTTCGCGCACGCCGATCGAGGCCTGCCACGTGAGCGCCATCATCAGCTCGATGCGCATGACCGCGTCGGGGCCGGGCGCCACGCCATAGACGCCCAGATCCGACACGAGCCCGTCGCGCAGCTTCTCGAGCGCCGCGCGCACGGCCACGCCTGCCGCGTGATCTGCTTCGCGCATGGCGACCAACGCGCACATCTCACTGTGTGCGGAGAAGTGCGTGAGGGTGATGCGAAAGCCCGCGTTCGATACCTCGCGTGACGTGCGCGTGGCGAGCGGCAGGCTGCGCAGGCCCTGGCGACGGGCCGCGAGGCGGTCTACCAACGCGTCCGCTTCGCGGGTGACCGCCTCCGCCAGGCACGCCTCGCGCGAGGGAAAGTGGCTGTAGAAGCTGGACTGCCGGATGCCCGCTGCGGCGGCGATGCGGCCGGTGGTCGCCTGTTCGTAGCCGTCGCGCAGCAAGACGTGGAGTGCCTCGTCCAGCAGCCGCGCGCGCGTGTCGTTCCGCCGGCCGTCGGCCTTTTCTTCGCTCGTCACGGGCTCGAACTTACCCCACTTGCCACCGTTCACAATGCACGATAATCTATCGCTCATCATGGTCGAGCATACCTTCGCTTCTCCGAGTTCCGCGCGCTTCCTTCTCCTCGGGGTGAGCGTGCTGCTGGGCGCCACGTGCCTCGCCAGCTGCACCGGCGGCGCCAGCCTCCCGCGTGACGAGGCCCTCGAGCAGCGCCTCACGCGCGCGGGCTACAGCGTGCAGCGCGGCGCCGTGAAGCCGTTCCGCATCGAAGACTGCGCGGAGCTGCCCAGCTGCTTCGGGAACAACGCCACCAGCCCCTACGCCATGTGGTGGCTGCCGCCTGCGCCGGGCACGGCGCTGCCTGCTGCCGAGGGCATGGGGCTCCCACCTGATCCGGAGGGGCGCAGCGCGGGCTGGGCGCTGCGCGCCGACGAGGCCGTGGTCTACGTGGGTCGCACCTCGCCGGAGGCGGCGTACTTCAGCTACGCGCCCTACGTGTTCTCCCGCCAGGATGACCAGGGCGAGCGCCAGCCCATCTTCGCCAGCATCACGGACGCCGTGAACCACACCCACTTCCCGGACGGCGCCTTCGACCGGGAGATCGGCGTCATCATCACCGGCAGCCCCGAGCTCGAGGCGGAGCTGCGCCGCGGCCTGCGGGCCACCGGCCTCGCGGACGCCGACATCATCACGTTCGGCCTGCCTGCAGAGCAGGTGCGCTTCGGCAATGGCTCCGATGCAGACCTGATCATGCTGCTGCAGCGCTTCGCCCTGTTCAGCGACGCCGCGGCCGGAGCCGCCCACCTCGACGCCATCCCGGCCCACGTGATGCGCGTGACGCCGAGCGAGCCGCGCGAGGTGAGCGCGTTCCCGGTCCCCATCCGCGCCACGCGCGCGACAGGTGACAGCGAGAGCCAGCTCACCCCCGCGCTCGACGCGCTCGAGGCCGCCGTTCGCGCTCGGCATGCGGGGGGCACCTTCACCCCTGTCCCCGTCATCTCGGCGTCGATCGTCTCGCTCGTGCTGCGCTCCGAGGCGTGCCTGGCCAACTACTCCAACTGCCTCGGCGAGATCAGCGACACGGTCTACAGCGCCGGGCCCGCCTCCCCCACGGGGATGACCGCGAACACGCTGTTCCTCACCGACGCTCCGGGCGAGCGCATCGTGGCGCTGGGCGTGAACCACGCCGCCTTCGGCCGCGCCACCTACAGCAACATGGTGGTCATGAACTCGGCGCGCCTCGCCGGCGTGGCCGCCATGACCAGCGAGCAGATGCGTGGCAGCGCCGACGCGCTGCTCCCAGACGATCCCGACGCCGAGTACCTCTACGCCGTGTCCATCATGCGCGACTGCGGCGACGAGCCGTATTGTGTGGAGGTCCCCACGGGGTTCCCGGGCGTCGACCTCGACGAGGCGCTGAGCTTTGCCTTCCGCGCCTATGTCCAGCCCGGGGCCAGCGTGTCCCCCGCGCCGCGCGAGCTGATCGTGGAGCGGCTGCTGCACGTGGTCCCGTGAGGCACAGACCCAGCCGCCCCGCTAACGATTGAGGAAGCGCAGCGAGAGCCCGTTCAGCTTGCCGCTCAACCAAGGGCTCGCTCGGTGCAGGGAAGCCAGCGTGTGCGCCAGGCCTCCGACCAAGATGGTGGCGTCGTTGCGATCGACGCCCCTCAGGATCACGTCGCAGCACTCGCCCACGTCGATGCCCCGCGGGATCCGGCTCTTGACCTTGTCGGGGTTCTTGGCCTTCACGCTGAAGCCGCGCGTCATGGGCGTGTCGATGATCCCGGGGCAGGCCACGGACACCCTCACGCCATGGGGAGCGGCCTCCACGCGCAGCGCATGCGACAGTCCGACCACCGCAGACTTGCTGGCCACGTAGGACACCTGACCGGCCGAGGGGAAGAGCCCGGCGATGGACGCGATGTTGACGATGTGCCCCGTCCGCCGGCGGACCATCTCCGGGTACACCGCGTGGATGCAGTTGACCACTCCGTAGAGGTTCACGTCGAGGACGCGCTTCCAGTCGTCGTACTCGAAGAGGTGGGTCTCCCCCGCGCGCACGATGCCCGCGCTGTTCACCAAGAAGTCGATGGGCCCGTGCTCGCGCGTGATGCCATCGATCACGGCGCGCACCTGGCCCGCGTCGCGGACGTCCAGCGGGATGCCCGTGCACCTCATCGAAAGCGCCGCCTCGCGCACCAAGTCTTCGTTCACGTCCGCGATGAAGCACCTCGCGCCCGCGGCGCCGAAGCGCTCGGCGAGGCCTCTCCCGATGCCCGATGCGCCACCGGTGATGAACACGATCTGGTTGGACAGGTCTCTCATGGGGCCTCCTCAGCGCCTCACCCCGAAGAACCGACAGACCCAGCCCTGGCCCTGGTGGTAGATGCCCTCGCGCAGCTGGACCTCGCCCTCCAGCAGCTCGAGCACGTCGCAGCCCTCGAACAGCTGGCGCAGGTCGTCCGCGGTGAAGAGCTGGTCCGGGTCGCGCGGGCCGCCCGAGGCGTGGTGCGGCTGGTAGGTGAGCTGGCGCTGGCCGAAGACCTCCACGATCACGTGTCCGCCCGGGCGCACGGCGCGCAGCAGCTTCGGATACAGCTCGGCGCGCACGGCCGAGGGAAAGTGCGCGTACACGAAGGCCAGCGCGTCCACGCTCTCGTCCGCGTAGTCCATGGCCATCGCGTCGCCCACCCGATAGTCGAGGGCGTCCTCGTACCCCGCGCACAGCACCAGCGCCTTGCGCTGCGCCTCGCTCGACAGGTCGCAGGCGTCCACCGTCCAGCCCTGGCGCAGCGCGAAGGCGGCGTTGCGCGCCTCGCCCTCGGCGGGCAGCAGCAGCCGGCCGGGCGGCAGCGCGCTCAGCTTCTCGGCGAAATAGACGTTCGGCTCGGTGCCGTAGGCAAAGGGCTGGGCGCCGTAGCGCTCGTCCCACATGGCCCGCGTGGCGTTCAGGTCTTGGGTCATCGGGGGCTAGGGTAGCGCGCCGAGCCAGGCCCATGGGGGCCCTCGTAACACCAGCGCGTGCTCGCGCGACAAGGTCGAGTAGGATCACCCCCAAATGACCGCAGCACCTGACGCGCAGAACCCCTTGCTCGACCTCGGCTTCGAGCTGCCCTTCCACGCCGTTCGCGCGGAGCACGCCGTGCCGGCCACGGACACCCTCATCGCCGCCGCCAGCGCGGCCATGGACGCGGTTCGCGCCAACACCAGCCCGCCCACCTACGCCAACACGCTGGGCGCCATGGAGGCCGCCACCGCCAAGCTGGAGCTGGCCAGCACCGTGCTCGAGCACCTCGAGAGCGTGGCCACCACCGACGCGCTGCGCGAGGCCTACAACCAGACCATCCCCAAGACCACCGCCTTCTGGTCGGCGCTCTCCATGGACCACGGGCTCTACGAGCGCGTGAAGGCCTTCTCGCTCACGGCCGAGGCGGCGTCGCTCGACCCCACCCGTGCGCGCTTCCTGAAGAAGACGCTGGACAGCTTCCGGCGCAACGGCGCCGCGCTCGAGGGCGACAAGAAGACGCGCCTCGAGGCCATCGACACGCGCCTCTCCGAGATCACCACGCGCTTCTCGCAGAACGTGCTGGACTCCACCAACGCCTACGAGCTGTACCTCCCGACCGAAGCGAGCCTGGCCGGGCTGCCCGACAGCGCCAAGGTGGCCGCGCGCGAGGCGGCTGCGGCCCAGGGCAAGGACGGGTGGCGGTTCACGCTACACGCGCCCAGCGTCATCCCGTTGCTCACCTATCTGGACGACCGCGTGGTGCGCGAGCAGGTCTGGCGGGCGTACAACACGCGCGCCACCAGCGGGGACCACGACAACGGGCCGCTGCTGCAAGAGATCGTCGCGCTACGCGCCGAGAAGGCCACGCTGCTGGGCTACCAGAACTTCGCGGACCTGGTGCTGGAGAGCCGCATGGCGGCCACCGGTGCCCGCGCGCGCGAGTTCGTGGACGACCTGGTCACGCGTACCGAGGCCGCGTTCGCGCACGAGAACGACGAGCTGCTGGCCTTCCGGCGCGAGCTCGAGGGTCCTGACGCCGAGGCTCTCTCGCCCTGGGACGTGGGCTACTACGCCGAGAAGCTGCGCCGCGCGCGCTTCGACTTCGACGAGGAGGAGCTGCGCCCCTACTTCCCCGTGAAGGGCGTGCTCGATGGCCTGTTTGCCATCGTGCAGCGCCTGTTCGATGTGCGTATCGAGCCCACCACGCTGCCCACGTGGGACCCCGAGGTCACGACTTACCGCATCGTGGATCCGGACGGCGCGCACGTGGCCACCTTCTACGCGGACCTCTTCCCGCGCGAGAACAAGCGCGGCGGGGCGTGGATGCACCCGCTCATCTCGGCGGTGGACGGTGGCCCGCAGCTGGGCCTGTTCTGCGCCAACAACACCAAGCCCACGGCGGACAAGCCGGCGCTGCTCACGCACCGTGAGGTGGAGACGCTGTTCCACGAGTTCGGGCACCTGTTGCACCACTCACTCAGCCGCGTGTCCGTGCGCAGCCTGGCGGGCACCAACGTGGCCTGGGACTTCGTGGAGCTGCCGTCGCAGATCATGGAGAACTGGTGCTGGGAGCGCGAGGCGCTGGACCTGTTCGCGCGCCACTACGAGACCAACGAGCCCATCCCCGAGGCGCTCTTCCAGAAGATGACCAGCGCGCGCACGTTCCGCGCGGGCAACGCGCAGATGCGTCAGCTGGGTTTCTCCAGCGTGGACCTGCGCCTGCACACCGAGTACGACCCGGCGCGAGACGGCACCGTGCTCGCCTACTCACGGCGCCTGCTCACGCGCTTCTCGGCCTGCCCCTACCCGGACGAGTACGCCATGATCGCGGGCTTCACCCACCTGTTCTCGAGCCCCGTGGGCTACGCCGCCGCCTACTACAGCTACAAGTGGGCCGAGGTGCTGGACGCGGACGCCTTCTCGCGCTTCGCCGCCGAGGGCGTCACCAACCCGAGCGTGGGCCGTGCCTTCCGCGAGGCCGTGCTCGAGATGGGCGACAGCCGCGACCCGGGCGAGCTCTACCGCGCGTTCATGGGCCGCGACCCCGACCTCACCGCGCTCTTGCGGCGCTCGGGGCTGGCCCAGGCAGCCTGAGCCGGCGCTCACTTCCCCAGCTGCGCCAAGCATGCATAGGCCGCGTACTTGTAGCTCTCGGCCAGCGTGGGGAAGTTGAAGACCATCTCGATGAAGAGGTCCACCGTGGCGCCGGCCATCAGCGCCGTCTGCCCGATGTGGACCAGCTCGCTCGCGCGCTCGCCGATGACGTGCACGCCCACGATCTTGCGCGTGTGGCGGTGCACCACCAGCTTGGTGATGCCCTCGGTGTCGCCCGTGATCTGCCCGCGCGCGTTCTCGCGGTAGAAGGCCCTTCCCACCACCACGTCGAGGCCGGCCGCGCGCGCGCTCTCCTCGCTCTCGCCCACCGAGCTGAGCTCGGGGATGGTGTAGATGCCGTAGGGCAGGGTGCCCGACACGCTCTTCTTGTAGTCGAAGCCGAAGGCGTGGCAGACGGCCACGCGCGCCTGCTCCATCGATGTGGAGGCCAGCGCTGGGAAGCCGATGACGTCGCCCGCCGCCAGCACGTAGGGCGCCGCGGTGCGGTAGACCTCGTCCACCGTGAGCAGCCCGCGCGAGTTGGGGCGTACGCCCACGTGCTCGAGGCCCAGGTCCGCCGTGCAGCCCATGCGCCCCGCGGCGAAGAGCAGGTGGTGCGTGACCAGCGTGTCGTCTCCCAGCTGGGTGTGCACGCTGTCTCCGTCAGCACCCAACGTGACGGCGCCCCACGCGCGCCCCAGGTGCAGGCGCACGCCCAGCTCGGCCATGGCGCGCTCGAGCGCGGCCACCATCTCGCGGTCCATGAAGCCCAGGATCTCGTCGCGCGCCTCCACCAGCTCCACCGGGATGCCCAGCGCCGCGAACATGCACGCGTACTCGCAGCCGATCACGCCCGCGCCCAGGATGGTGAGCGAGCGCGGCAGCTCCCCGATCTCCAGCACTTCGTCGGAGTCGTGCACCAGCGGCGACGCGAAGTCGATGTCGTCCGGCTGGCGCGGCTTGGTGCCCGTGGCCACCAGCACGAACTTGGCGCGCAGCGTGCGCGTGCTGCCGTCCGCGTGCGTGACGCACACCTCGTGCGGGCCGGTGAAGCGCGCGTGCCCCTCGATGAGCTCCACCTGGTGCCGTGCGAGGTTGTTGCGGATGCGCAGAGACTCGGCTGCTGCGATGGCGGCCTTCCGCCCCATGAGCCCGTGCAGCATGCGCTGCGGCTCGAGGTCGATGGCCACCCCGTAGAGCGACCGGCTGCGGTGCCCCGAGAGGTACAGCGCCGCCTCGCGCAGCGTCTTGCTGGGCAGGGTGCCCGTGTGCACCGCTGCGCCGCCGGGCTCTTTGGCGCGCTCCACCACGGCCACGCGCTTGCCGAAGTAGGCCGCCTGCGCCGCGCCCTTCTCGCCTGCGGGGCCGCCGCCGATGACCAGCAGATCCAGCTCGTCTGCGCCCTCGGCCGTCATGACGCGGCCTCCGCCAGCTCGAGCGTGAGCTCCACGGGCACCCCGTTCAGCGCCGCGTTGCCGGTCAGGGTGTCCAGCAGCGTCTCGTCGGTCAGGTCGTTCACGCTCACGCCCGGGTGCGCGCTCGCCACGCGCAGCTGCACGCCCTCCCGCTGGTGGCCGAAGCCGTGCGGCAGCGAGACCACGCCGGGCATGATGTCGTCCGTGAGCTCGGCCACCACGCTCACCTCGCCCGTGCGCGAGCGCAGCCGCACGTGCGCGCCGTCCACCACGCCCAGGCGCGCGGCGTCGTCTGGGTGCAGCATGGCCGTGCAACGGTCGCGGCCCTTCATCAGGCGCTCGCTGTTGTGCAGCCAGCTGTTGTTGCTGCGCACGTGGCGTCGGCCGATGAGCACCAGGCTGCGCTCGTCGTCGCCCATGCTGGCGCGCAGGCGCTCCACGTCGGCCAGCATGGGCGCGGGCGCCAGCTCCACATAGGCGTGCTGCTCGGGCAGGCGCTCGCGCAGGCAGGGCTGGAGCGCGCCGAAGTCCTCCCCGTGTGGGTTCTCGCGCAGCTTCTTCAGCGTGAGCCCGTCCTTCAGCAGGTTGGCGCCCGAGCCGTAGGGGCCCGTGCGCAGGCCCACGTCCAGCATGCGCTCGGGCCCTGCCTTCTCGAGCGCGCGCAGCCGGAGCACTTCCTTGTCCATGCGCCCCCCGCGCAGCGCCGCCAGACGGCGCGCCAGCCCCAGGTGGATCTGCCAGTCGTCCAGGGCGCCCCGCTTGGGAGGGAAGGTCGGCAGGCTGAACTTGGCCGTGTTGCGCACCGCGAAGATGTGCAGCGCCAGGTCGTAGTGTGGACGCTCGAGCGGCGAAAGCGGCGGCAGGATCAGGTGCGCGTGGCGCGTGGTCTCGTTGATGTACGGGTCCACGCTGATGAGCAGGTCCAGCTTGCCGAGCGCGCGGTCCAGCTGCCCGCCGTTGGGCGTGGACAGCACGGGGTTGCCCGCCATGGTGAGGAGCCCGCGGATCTGCCCGGTGCCCTCGGTGAGGATCTCTTCGGCCAGCACCGCCACCGGCAGCTCACCGCCGAACTCGGCCAGCCCGCGCACGCGGCTGCGCCAGCGGCCGTGGCTGCCGCGCCCCACGCCGAAGCCGCCCACGGCCTTGAGCGAGTCGAGCGCGGGCTGCGTGAACATGACGCCGCCCTCGCGGTCCACGTTGCCCGTGATGGCGTTGAGCGCATAGACCAGCCACGCGCACAGGCCGCCGAAGCGCTGGGTGGAAGCCCCCATGCGCCCGTACACGGCTGCCCGCCGCGCCGCGAGCAGGCGCGTGGCGATGCTGCCCAGCACGTCTGGCGAGATGCCGGTGTGGTCGGCTGTGAACGCGGCCGGAAACTCCTTGGCCACGGCGCGCAGCTCGTCGAGCCCGCGCGTCAGCCCCTCGAGGTTGCCGAGCCGCACGGCGCCCCGCGCGAACACCTCGTTCACCAACGACAGCAAGAACAGCGCGTCGCTGCCTGGCCGGATGAAGTGGTGCTCAGTCGCGCTGCGGGCGCTCTCCGTGCGGCGCGGGTCCAGCAGGATCACTTGCCCGCCGCGCCCCCGGATGGCGTCGAGGCGCTTGCGGATGCCGGGGGCGCTCATCAGGCTGCCGTTGCTGGCCAGCGGGTTGGCGCCCAGCATCAACAAGAAGTCCGTGCGGTCCACGTCGGGCACGGGCGCCAGGAGCTGGTGCCCGAACATGTAGTACGCCGCGAACATGTGCGGCAGCTGGTCCACGCTGGTGGCCGAGAAGCGGTTCTTGCTGCGCAGCGCCCGCAGGATGGTGGGCCCGAACAGCATGGCCCCCATGTTGTGCACGTTGGGGTTGCCCAGGTACGCCGCCATCGCGTCGTTGCCGTGCCGCCGCTGCAGGCCGTGGATGCGCTCGGCCGCCTCGTCCAGCGCCTCGTCCCACGAGATGGGCACGAAGCCGCCGCGCTCGCGGCGCATGGGCTCGCGCACGCGGTCCGGGTCGTCGTGCAGGTCGGAGAGCGCGGTGGCCTTCGGGCAGATGTGGCCTTGGCTGAACGGGTCCCGCTCGTCACCGCGGGTGGCCAGCACCTTGTCTCCGTGGACCTCGAGCGTGATGCCACACATGGCCTCACAGAGTGAGCACGTGCGGTGATGGAGCGTGGGCGTCGACATGCGCGCCAGCATACACGGCAGGCGTGGCGCTTCGGCAAACGAAGGGCGATCTCCGCCTGCCGAGGTGTCAGGCATGTGATATCAAGCCGAGTGTGACGCGACAGGAGGCCGACGTGGTGAGGAGCAGACGAAGTGTGAGGCGAGCCCCAGCCGTCGGCCGGAGGCAGCGCACGCTGCTGGCGCTGGGCTGTGTGGCGCTCACCGCTTGCTACAGCGGCGGCGGCGGCAGCCTGCGTCCCACCGCCACGATCTACAGCGGTGGCGGCGTCAGCGGCCTCACCCCGGCGTCGCAGTGGGTGGAGGTGCGCCTGCCGGTCGCGCGCGCCAGCGTGCGCATGCCCAGCCAGCCCCAGTACCTGCCCGCGTCCACCGGGGTGGAAGACGACGGCGCCGCGTACCGCACCACCATCGGTGGCCGCGACTACGGCTCGGTTCAGCTCATGGTGGCCATCAGCGAGGTGGACGGCGGCATCGTCGGTCAGCCCCTCGAGCGCCTGCACGCCATGCGCGAGTCGCTGCTGGAAGACGCGCAGGAGCAGGCGTTCGGCACCGTCATGGTCAATGGCTCGCCGGGCTTCGACATCGCCTACATCGTGACCGAGTCGGGGCAGCTGGTGAACGCGCGCGCCGTGCTGGGCCGCCGCCACATCTACCTGCTCATGGCCATGATGGCGCCGCACCTCGCAGCCTCGCACCGCGCCACCACCGCGGCCTACCTCGAGAGCCTGCGGCTCGACCCACAAGACTCGTTCGGGGCCACCGGCGACGGCGTCTACCGGGCGGGCGCGTGGCGCTGGTCCATGCCGGCCGAGGCGCACTTCGCCGTTCGCTTCCCAGGGGCACCCACGGCCGCCGAGGCCACCAGTCCCGCCGAGGGCGCGAGGTTCGTGCGCACGTACCGCGTCATCGGCGCAGGCGGCGCCACGTTCGAGGTGCGCGCCACCGGCTACGAGGACCTGCGTCCTCCGGGCGCCGTGGCCACGCTCGAGGCCGCTCCGCTCGCGCACTACAGCCTGCGCGTCGCGCGCGACACCACTCGTCAGGGCTACTCGGGCCGCTCGCTGGTCTACGAGAGCGAGGGGCGCATGCGCTTCACGCTCATCTTCGGCACCTACGGCGCCACCTACGAGGTCAGCGTCGACCTGCCCCGCACTGCCAGCCCCGACATGATCGAGGCGCGCAACATCTTCCTCGACAGCTTCCGGATGCTCTGAACCATGCGCCTCGTCCATCCCCCCTCGCGCGCGCTCGGCGGTCTCTGGTTCGCGGCCTTGCTCCTCGCTAGCGCCTCGGTCTCGGGGTCGGCACCCGCGGCCGGACAGGCGCCTGTCGCCCCCACGCCCCCCCCACCTGCCGACGGCGGCATCGAGTCGCGCATCCGCCTCCGCCCGATCGACCGCGCCAGCGTGCGCGTCCTGCAGATCACGGGGGCCTCGGCCTACACGTTCGAGGGCCGCGTCAGCCGCGTGCGGCGCGCCGTCAGCCTGCCCGACGCCGTGCACGGCACGGGCGTGGTGGTCGGCCCCGAGGGCCTGGTGCTCACCGCCGCTCACGTGGTGCGCGGTGGCGACGTGCTGGCCATCTTGCGGCCCGGCGCCGACGAGCCGCAGGCCGCGCGCGTCATCTACTCCGACGCGGAGCACGACCTTGCCGTGTTGGCGGTCGATGGCCCGCTGCCCGACCGCATCACGCTGCCCACCGCCATCCGCCCGCTCACGCTCAGCGAGCGCCTGTTCGCCACGGGCTACCCGCTCGACATCCGCGAGCGCTATCCGGCGGCGGTCTCCGGTGAGCTCAGCCGCGAGAACAACGACGGCTCGCTGCAGGTGGCCATGAGCGTCAACCCCGGCAACTCGGGCGGTCCGGTCATCGACGCCGATGGCGCGCTGGTCGGCATCATGGCCCGCCGCGGCGAGCCCACGCGCGGCGTCGAGGGCATCGCCATGCTGGAGCCGCTGCGCTTCGTGCTGCCCGCCATGGAGCGCGCCCGCGCGGCGCTCGGTCAACGCCCGCCCACCTTCGGGCCGCAAGAGCGCCACATCGTGCGGGTCATGGCGGACTTCGTGCGCACCACCGATGAGCGCCCCATCTTCGAGCAGACCGCCGTGGCCACGCTGGACCTCGCGGCCCAAGCCCCGCCCAGCTACGAGGCGGGTGCCATGGTGGCCGTGCATGCGTGGAACATGCAGATCGCGCTGCTCGAGGCGCGCAACGTGAGCGTACGGGACCAGCTGCCGCCGGCTGATCGCGCGCTCGCCGAGCGCCTGAACGAGATGGCCCAGCGTCTGGCGGCCTGGGCGCTGGATGGGGCCCCTTACCTGTCGGTGAATTATAGTGGCCTACGTGGAATTCGCGTGAGCCGGGGCCAGCCGTGGGTGCCCGCACCCACCGAATGACGCTGTTTCTGAGGGGGGCCGGGGCAAAATTGACGCAGCGCGTTGACGCAGCGCGTAAAGCGCTCTAAGTGGTTGGTATCGGTAGGACAAGGTTGCCTTGACACCCAATGCCCCTAATAGGTGCATTGTCCAATCGGGATGGGAAGTCACGACATGAGTACCCGGAAAGCCAACAAAGAGCGCACCCGCCACAAGCTGGTCCAGGCCACGCTGAAGATCCTGCACAAGCAGGGGCCCACGGCGCTCACCACCGGCCGTATCGCCCAGGCCGCCGGGGTCGCGCAGCCCACGTTCTACGTTCACTTCAAGGACATGGACGAGGCGCTCGAAGAGGCTGCCATCACCGTGGGAGACGCGCTCCGCGCTCGCCTGCGTGAATTCCGGGATGGCCTTCAGGACGGCGCCAGCCCGCAGGCCGCCACCCGCCACGCGTTCGCCACGGGCGTGGAGGCCCTCACGGCCGACCGCCGCAGCGCCGAGCTGTTCCTCCGCCACCGCCGCGACGTGGCCAACCCGCTGGGTCGTCGCTGGCGCGAGCTCATGGACGGCGCCCGCGAGGACCTCATCGCCGACCTGCACGCCCGCGGCGTGGGCAAGCACGTGGACGATCTGGTCGTCCTTGCCGATACCATCATCGGACTCGTGCTGACCACGGTGGAATCCATCCTGGACGGTCGAGTGACCAACCGCGCGTCGGCGATGGACATGATGATGCGCAGCGTCGAAGCCAGCATGACGCCGCCCGTGCAGAACGCCAGCCTGGGCGCTTCGGCGGCCTGAGCTTCCGCTGCGGGCAGTGCCGAGCGGATCTCGAGCATGCTGGGCGGCAGTGAGTTGGAAGCGGTGCGATGGGCACCCCCGGCTGGAAGCCGAGGGCAGCAAACCACGTGGCTGATGAGCGTAAAGTCCCCCGCCTTTCGGCGGCGGACTACGTGGCTACCAGCAGGGTTTGCCCTACTGAGGGTACTCAGACACTGCGCCCGGCCACCCTTGGTAGAACACACCCTGTTGTCGATCAGGCAGTCCGCCCAAGGGCGGACTTTCAGCAGGTCCAGGCCTGGTCTGCTGCCCTCGGCTTCCAGCCGGGGGTGCCCATAGTGTCTTGCCACAAGGCGAATAGGCCCCCCTAGCAAGATGTGTCGAATCCTCAGGCTAGGCTTCAGCTGTGGGTGCCCATCGACCCAGCACCGACCGGTCGAGATCTCTGACACGAGGTCCTAGTTGAGGGTCTTCGCGCCCAGCGCTTCGTTGGCCAGCTCGTCGAAGCTGGCGCGCTGCGCCCACTTCTCTTCGGCCTCGTCGTAGAGGATGCCGATCACGCGCCGGTCGATGCCCAACACGCGCTCCACCACGGGCCGGAACACGGGGCCCGACACCGGGTGGTTGGCCAGGTCCGCGAGCGCGCCGGCAAAGCGCGGGAAGGGCCGCGCGGCCACCTCGGGCTTGGCGCCGATCAGCTGGGCGCGCTTGAACGCCTCGAGCAGCCGCTTGCCGCTCGGGTCCACCACGTCCATGGGGCCGAAGAACACGTCCTTGAAGAACGGGCGCGCGTGATAGAACACGCGTGCCATGGACGAGGCGCCGCGCACGCGCTCCTCGAGCTTCAGGCTGGGGCGTGAGGCCTCCGCCGCGATGCCCTCCGGCGACGCGTAGTACTCGATCATGTGGTAGTCCATCGCGATGTGACGGCTCTCGTCGCGGTTGATGCGGTTCATGGCCTGGCGGCTCATGTCGTCATCCACGAAGTCGTCGATGGAGCGCAGCAGCGCCACGTCCAGCAGAAGCTCGCCCGTGGTGATGTAGGCGTTGGCGATCTCCGCCGACAGGTACTGCAGCAGGTCCGCGAACGCGTCCGAGAACGCGAGCAGGTGCGCGTTCATCTTGTACTGCTTGTAGTGGTGCACGTCGTAGTGGCGGGCCAGGCGCACGGCCACCTCGCTGTGGCGCAGCTCGTCCACCACGAACGAGTCGAAGATCTTGGCGAGGACGGGGTCCTCCGCGCGGTCGCGCTGCACCTGGAAGAGCTTCCCCGCCAGCAGCTCGATGCCTGCCATGTCGGTGAAGTACTGCACCACGGCGATCTCGTCCTCACGGCGAAGCTGCTTGGGCTTCACGCTCCAGTCGAGGTCGTCGGCGTGCCACTGGTTGCGTTCACACAGGGAGAGCATGCGGTCGAGGTCCATGTCTGGAGTCTACTAACCGCTTGGTTAGTTAGCAAGTGACACGAAGCGCCGTGTTACGCTCTCCCGCATGGGACTCGATCTCGCCCCCAACCTCATGCAGCCGCCGCTGGGCGTGCCAGACGACTGGTACGTTGCGTGCGAGGCGCGCGAGCTCGGCCGGAAGCCTCTCGCGGTGGAGCTGCTGGGGCTGCGCTTGGTGCTCTTCCGCGATGCGGCCGGCAGGGCGCGCGCGCTCTTCGACCGCTGCTCGCACCGCAACGTCCCGCTCTCCATGGGCCGCGTGTGCGACGGCCAGATCGAGTGCCCCTACCACGGCTGGCGCTTCGATGGCCAAGGGCAGTGCGCGCACGTGCCGGGCCTGCTGGACGACGACCGCGACGCCGGCGCGCAGGGCCGCGCGGTGCCCAGCCTGCTCACGCGCGAGGCCGACGGCTACCTCTGGGTGTACTCCACCGTGGGCGCCACGCGCTCGGTGCGCGAGCCCTTCTCCATGCCCTTCACCAAGGACTCGGCGTACACCACGGTGACGCACGTGCAGGACTTCGAGGGCTCCGTGCACGCCGTGGCCGAGAACGCGCTGGACGTGCCGCACACGGCCTTCGTGCACCGCGGGCTCTTCCGCAGCGGTGGCGAGAAGCGCGGCATCGACGTGGAGGTGCGCCGCTATCCAGACCGCATCGAGGCGGAGTACATCGGCGAGCCGCGGCCCGACGGAGTGATCGGTCGCGTGCTCTCGCCGGGTGGTGGCCTGGTGCGCCACTGGGACCGCTTCTTCCTGCCGTGCATCGCACAAGTGGAGTACCAGCTGGGCGACGACAGCCACGTCATCGCCAGCGTGGCGCTCACGCCCATCGCCGAGCACAAGACGCGCATGTTCGCGAGCGTGAGCTTCCGCATGCCCATCCCCGGTGCGCTGGTGGGCAGCCTGCTCAAGCCCATCGGGCTCCGCATCCTGGACCAGGACGTGCGCATCCTGGCGCGGCAGATGGAGAACATCCGCGCCTTCGGCGGTCAGCGCTACGCATCCACCAAGCTGGACGTACTGGGCCCCGCCATCCAGAAGCTGCTGCGCCTCGCAGAGCGCGGTGAGCGCGAGGCACAGGGCGCCTCTGAAGACGAGCCCGCGCGGCGCTCGCTCCGCATCCACGTCTAACCCCATGCAGGCCACCACCCTCCTCTCCGAGCGCTACGAGGTCACCGGGAGTGTGGCCCGCGGTGGCATGGCGCACGTGTTCCGCGGCGTGTCCCGCGCCCCGGTGGACCAGCAACGGCACGTGGCGGTCAAGCGGCTCCTGCCCAACTTCGGCGGCAACGAGCGCTTCCAGGCCATGTTCCTCGAAGAGGCGCGCGTGGTCGCAGACCTCCAGCACCCGAACATCGCCAGCTTCTACGAGCTGTGCCACGACGACGGCGGGATGCTGTGCATCGTCATGGAGTGGGTGGATGGCGTGGACCTGTCGCGCATGCTGCTGGCCGCGCGTGACGTCGCCCGCCCGGTGGCCGTGCCCGATGCGGCCTTCATCGCCACCTCGGTGCTGAAGGCGCTCAGCGCTGCACACCGCCGCGCGTCGGGGCCCGTGTTCCACCGTGACGTGACACCCGCGAACATCCTGGTGAGCCGCGCGGGCGAGGTGAAGCTCACGGACTTCGGCCTGGCGCGCGCCATGGACCGCATGACCGTCACGCTGCCCGGCGTGGTGGTGGGCAAGCTGGCCTACGTGGCGCCCGAGCTCATCGCCGCCGAGCGCTCCACGGCGGCCTCGGACATCTACAGCCTCGGCGTGGTGCTCTGGGAGATGTTGGCCGGGCGTAGGCTCTTCCAAGCGCAGAACGAGCTCGAGCTGTTCATGCTGGCGGGGCGCGCGGTGATCCCCAGCCTGGACGAGCTGCGCGACGACGTGCCGCCCGCGCTGGCCGAGGTGGTGCGCCAGATGACCCACAAGCAGCCAGCGCAGCGCTTGGCGTGCGCGCAGGCGGCAGCCGAGTTGCTGAGCGCCTTCGTCACCAGTGAGCGTGGCGAGGCGCTGGGCCGCTGGGTCGACGAAGCGCACACGGCCACAGCACCCAAGCGGTAGCCGCTACTCCTGCACCCACAGCAGGTCGAGGCGCGTCACGGCCAGGTCTGCTTTGGTGGGCCGCACCACCACCTCGGTGATGGGGGCGCTCGGCTGCTGGGCGGTCAGCTCGGCGAGGCGCGCCTGGAAGTCGGCCTCGAGCTCGGCCAGCTCTTCCTTGAGGGACGCGACGCTCTGCTCGGCGGCCTGCACCTGTTGCTGGTCCTGGCCGATGCGCGATGCGCTGCGCACGGCAGTGCCGGCACGCGCCACGCTGCGGCTGCCCAGCAGCGCGCCCAGCACCGTGGTGCCCACGTTCACGGCGGTGTCCATCTGCCGCTGCCGCACCTGCCCCTGTTCGTTCTTCACCTTCTGCTCGGCCTTGGTGATGCGCTCACTCAGGCGCGCCAGCTTGGGCTCGAACGCCGCGCGCAGCTTGCCCATCTCGAGGTCGCGCGCCTCGCGCAGGCCGTGCTGCACGCGCGCCACGAACGACGCGTGGTCTTCGCCCGCGCTGGACCACAGCTTGAGCGGCTTGCACTCGTAGAGCGTGAGCCCGAGGTCCTGGTAGGCCTGCGCCTTGATGGCCTTGTCGAGCGCCTTCCAGGTCTTGTCGGTGACGGCGCCGGCGGGCAGCGCCGCGAAGCGCGCGTTCGCGGGCGGGGCGTTGCGCAGGGGCAGGTTCTCGAGCGCGTGGGGCTCCACGTGGGCCAGCGTCTCGGTGGGGTCACGCCCCAGCCGTGGCGCGATGTACGACGCCTGCTGCCAAAGGTCGGTGCTGGTCTTGGCGTGCTTGTAGTGCTGCGACAGCGTGATCAGCAGCCCCGCGTGGTAGCGGCAGCCGTCGGTGCCGCCCAGGAACGTCTCGGCGATGCCTGCGGGCACCACGGGGCGCGACTCGTCGGGCGCGCCCGGGGTGGGGGCTGCGCTGCCGACGCCTGCAGCTTGCGTGGCGGCCAGCACGGCGCTCGGAGCGCTGATGGTGGCGGGCGCGGCCATGCCTTCGCCCCCGTCGCGCGAGAGGCTGCGCAGCTGGTCACGCGTGAGCGGCCCGCGCAGGTACGACAGCGCCCAGCGCGTCTGGAACAGGTCGGGGCCCGCGTCGTGCACGTTGTTCAGCACGAACTGGCGGCCCTTGAGCCCGGCCAGGCGCGCCTCCATGGCGGCGCGGTCGAAGCCCTGGCCCGTGGAGCTGGCCGCGCCCGCGAGGCCGTCCAACACGCGCGCCATGTCGCGCTCGGTCTGCAGGCGCCCCAGCATCCACGTGCCGCAGTTGGAGAGCGCCTTGTAGTCCACGTCCACCGGGTTCTGCGTGGCCAGCACCACCCCCAGGCCGAACGCGCGCGCCTGCTTGAGCAGCGTGAGCATGGGGCCCTTGGACGACGGGTTGGCCACGGGCGGCAGGTAGCCGAAGACCTCGTCCATGTAGAGGATGGCGCGCAGGCTCGACGTGCCCGACTGCGTGCGCATCCACGCGATGACCTCGTTGAGCAGCAGCGTCACGAAGAACATGCGCTGCGCGTCGTCGAGGTGCGCGATGGACAGGATGCTGATGCGCGGGTGCCCGTCTTCGCGCCGCAGCAGGCGCCCCACGTCGAGAGGCTCGCCCTCGAGCCAGGCCGAGAAGCCAGGCGACGCGAGGATGCTGTTGACGCCCATGGCGAGCGACGCGCGCTCCTTCGCGGGGTAGAACGACTCGAGGTCCATCACGCCCACGCGCGTGAACGGCGGCGCCTGGATGCGGCGCACCAGGTCCGCGAGGCTCACGTCTTCGCCGTTGTTCCAGGCGCTGGTGAGCAGGTTGGACAAGAAGATGTGCTCGCGGCTGCGCACGGGGTCGGCCTCGATGCCGAGCATGCCCAGGAGGCCGCTGACCGCACCCAGCACGCGCTCGCGCAGGGCGTCGGGGTCTGCACGCAGCTCTGCGGGCGGCACGGCGAGCGACCGCATGATGGAGATGGGCCGCGCGATCTGGCTGCCGGGCGTGTACAGCACCACCTCGGCCGCGTCGCGGAAGCGCCGGATGCGCTCGCCGTCCTGGCCCCAGTCAGCCAACCCCGTGCGCCACTGCGCTGCCACCGTGCTGGCGTGCTCCGCGGGCGTCTGCCCCTTGCGGCTCGCCTCGCTCGGGTCGATGTAGGGCAGGAAGTCCTCGGCCCGCAGCTCCGGGAAGCGCAGCGCCAGGTTGCCCAGGTCGCCCTTCGGGTCGATCACGATGGCGGGGATGCCGTCGATCGCGGCCTCTTCCAGCAGCGACACGCACAGGCCGGTCTTGCCGCTGCCCGTCATGCCCACGCAGAAGGCGTGCGTGGTGAGGTCCTTCGCGTCGTAGAGCACCAGCTCGTCGTGCCGCAGGGCGCCGTCGTCGGTGCCCACGCGCTTGCCCAGGTAGAACGCGCCCAGCTTCTCGAAGTCGGTCACGGGGCGGTCTCACCGCTCGTGGCCAGCGTCTCCACCAAGCTGCGGCTCATCTGATACTCCACGTAGTTGACCATGCCGGTGGCGAACACGGCCTCGTAGCCCGTGCGCGCCGCGCGCGTGTCGCCCGCCGCCGTCTGCCGCACCGCCACGTAGAAGTGCGCCTCGGCGCGCTGACCGGCCGTGGTGGCTGCCGCGACGAGGCCCGGACCGTCCAGCGTCCCCGCGCCGAAGGCGGCCAGGCGCCCGTACCAGGGGGTGTGGCGGGCAAAGCGCTCGAGCACGGCGTCCACCTCTTCACCGGCGGGCTCCCCCGCGCGCAGCGCCACGAACTGCGTCCAGAGCGCGAAGTACACCTTCCACTCGGGGGCCAGGCCCAGGTTCAGCAGCGCACGGCGGTAGAGCTCGCGCATGAGCGGCAGGTCGGGCGTGGCCGTGGTCAGGTGCATCATGGGCACCATGTAGATCTCGCGCTCGAGCGGGCTCGCTTCCACGGCGGCCAGGAACGCGATGCGCGCCTGCTCGCGGGAGCCGAGCGTGTCGAGCAGCACGCCGCGCCGCGACTGCACGAAGCCCACGCCTTGCTCGCTCAGCTGGGGCAGGGCGGCGTCGTAGAGGTCCAGCGCCTGCCGGTACATGCGCTGCGCCTGCGCTTCGTTGCCGGCCACGTGGAACGCGTTGCCCAGCTCCTGGAGCAGGCCCGCGCGCTGCACGTTGACCTCGAGCGACTCGCCCAGCGTGCGGTCGAGCGCGCGGCGCAGCAGGTCCGCCGCCGGCTCCGCGTTGCCGAGGCGTGTCTCGAACGTGCCGAACTCGCGCAGCACTTCGTTGAGCGGGCCTGCCTCGAGGCTGGCCAGGAAGTGCTGCCGCGCGCCGTCGGGGTGTCCCGAGTGCAGCTCGACCATGGCCGCCAAGAACTCGATCTGGGCGAGCGACACGGGCGCGGGCGAGCTCGGGAAGCGCGTGGCGCGCTCGGTCAGCAGCCTCCGCGCATGCGCGGTGAGCGCGCGTCCAGCGGCGGGGTCTTCGTCGAACACGCCGCGCTCGATGAACTCGTTCAGCTGCGCCAGCGCTTCGTCGTAGAGTTCACGGTTCTCGGGGTCGAGCGCCAGGGCCACCACGTACCATGCGGTCGCGTCCTCGGAGCGCCCCTCGGCGGCCTCCACGGCGGCGAGGCACTCCGGGAAGCGGGTGTCGCGCGGGTAGTCGCGCAGACCACGGCGGCAGATGCCCTGCGCCGTGTCCGGCCGCGAGCGGCCATAGGCCTCGGACAGCTGCGAGAGCGCCTCGGCCCCCGCCTCCGAGCGGCCCTGCGCGGCCACCAGCAGCTCCAGCAGCTGCGCCTCGGTGCGCCCACGCAGCCCCATCTCGCGCACCTTGCGGATGGCCCCGTCCACGTCGCCCACGCGCAGGTACACCGCCACCACGTCGATGGGCGCGATGCGCCCGATCTGCAGCGGCAGCGACGGGGGGTACTCGGACAGCACGCCCTGCATGCCGGCCTCCGACGCGGCGCGCATCACGAAGTCGCGGCGGTCGATGTGCAGCTGGGCCAGCGTCTCCAGCACCGACGGCGACGACGTGTAGTGCGCGTGCTCTTCCCACACGTCGATCAGCGAGGAGTAGCGCTGCAGGAAGTCCGGCAGGCTCTCGCGGGAAGTGCGACCCCACTGCGACACCTGCTGATACTGCTCTTCGGCGCTGAGGCCGCCGCCCTCGGGCGCCTCGATCACGATGCGGCGCAGCACCTCGAGCGCACCCAGCACGGGGCCCTCGTCGCCACGCGGCGAGCCCAGCTCCACGATGCGAAGCGCCACCGGCGCGAGGCTCTCTGGCACCCGGTCGCTGGTGTAGTCGCTGGGCACCAGCAGGTCCGTGCACGCCGCGAAGTGCTCGAGCAGCGCCTCGTAGTCGTCGCCCTCCACGAGGGGGCGGCCCACGCCGTCCAGGTAGGCGAACAGCCGCTGCCGGTCGACCTCGCGGCGCGGGTTGTCCAGCTCGAGCCCGTGGAACGCGCGGCGGGTGGGCGGGAAGCTCGCCTCGTCGAGGGGGCCCACCGAGTCGGGCGTGGTGCTGCCGCCGGGGGTGGAGCCTCCGCAGCCGGCCAGCGAAGTCAGGAGGGCGAGCGCCAAGAACAAGGAGGGCGCGGGAGCGAGCGGGCGTCGATGGGTCATGAGTTGGGCGCAGGATACCGAGCGAAGCCCCGGGGGGCACGCCCATAACGGGCAGCGCCCCGCTCAGCCGCCGGAGGGCCGCGCGTCCAGACCGAGGATGGTCTCCAGGGTGAGTCCCAGCTTGGACAGGTTCTCCTCGAGCGTCTCCTCGAGGCGCTCCCGCAGCCGCTCGCGATCGCGGGGCGCCTCTCGTGCCACCGTCTCCCGCAGCGCCGCCTCCAACACCTCCCGCCCGATGCGGGCCATGACCTCCTCCGGCTGGCCGAGAAAACGCTCTACCGCGCTCTCGAGGTTGGCCGGGTGCAGCTTCAGCAGCAGCGACGCCTCGAGCGCCCACGTCTCACCCCCGGGGGCGAACACCTGCTCCACGCGGGCGTTCACCGGGAACGGCCGCAGCGACATGCATGTGGCCAGCTCCACGAACGGGATCAAGAAGCGCTGCTGCCCCGGCCGCAGCAGCCGGTGGCCCACCACGCTCCCGTCCGGGAGCCGGTCCGCAGCGCCGCCCGAGATGACCCACAGCTCGCCTGGGCGCGCGCGCAGCAGCTGGCGCATCATCAGCGCGCCGAGCACGGCCGTGAGCAGCACCACGCCGCCCGCCAGGAAGCGCACCGGCACGCGGCCAACGGTGGCTCCGGTGGCCAGCAGGAGGAGCCCCCCCAACAGCAGCGGCAGCAGCGCGATGGGCAGCGCCTTCCTCGGGCTGGGCGTGTGCGGCTTCTGCGCGAGCTGCTCGGTCAGCGCCCGCTTCTCCGCCTCGAGCGCCTCTACGCGTTGTTCGAGGGCGTCGGCGCGCTGTCGCGCGGCTAGGTCGTCGTCGCGGAATGCCCCGGCCATGCCGTGGTTCTATACGGTTGTGGCCGCGGGCGCGAGCATGCTGCGGATGGTGGGCACCGCGGCCGGGTCGAGCCACAGCGAGAAGCCGCGGCCGTCTTGGCCCCACCAGTGCACCAGCTGGAAGTCCACTTGGCCGCCGAGCGCGCTCGTCAGCTTGGGCGCGTCCGAGCGCGGGTAGGGCACCCCCTGGAACACCTCTTCGAAGGTGGAGAGCTTGGCCTGCCCCGCGCTCACCAGCGCGTAGGGCTTGAAGAACGACGTCTGTGAGCCGAACTGCGCCTTGGCGATGGCCGCGCTGCGCTCGAGGCCGTCGAGCGGCTCCATGGACACTCCCACGCGCCCGAGGCTGGTGGCGCACACGTGCACCTGGGCGCCGCGCTCGTTGCTGGTGGCCAGCGCGTGCAGCAGCTTCTCGCCCAGGTGCGGCACGCCACCGCCCGGCATCAGCGGACCGATGTAGCAGACCGCGCTCCACCACGACGTGATGGTCTCGCCATCGCTCAACCCGAACTCCTCCTGGTGCTGCTTCTGCATCAGGTTCCCGCGCCCACCCGCAGCCTTCACGCTGCGGAAGTAGTTGGCGTACCAGATGCCCAGCACCACGACGATGACCACGAACGGCAGATAGCTCATCTCGATCTCCTCTCGTCGGCGTTTACTCGCTGGGGACCCGTTCACGCAAGCGACTTTCTGCTACGTGGCACGTCTCGGGCGCCGATCGGACACTGACTGAACGTCAGCTCGCGAACGCCGGGCGCAGCACCTCGCGCGCGAAAGTCGCGAACGACGTGGGCGTGGTGGTCTGCGCGCTGCGCGGCTCGGCGGGGACCATGCGGCCGTTGCCGAGGCCCTCCAGCATGCCGCGGTACAGCGTCACCACGAACTCGGGCACGCCCGCGCCGCGCATCCCGTCGAGGGCGGCGTCGAGCGGCACGGACACGAAGCTCACGTTGCGCTCCAGCACGCCGGTGAGGATGTCCGCCACCTCGCTCATGGACAGGTCCTCGGGGCCGTGGATGCCGCGGTAGCGATGCCCGCTCCACGTGGCGCGCAGCTCCTCGGCCGCGACCCGCGCGATGTCGCGCGTGGCGACCAGCGGCATCTTGGTGTCGGCGGGCTGCGGCATGTACCACGCGCCGTCGCTGCGGATGGTGCCCAGGTTCCCGAGGAAGTTCTCCATGAAGTACGCGGGGCGCAGGGCCAGCACGTTGGGGAGCTGCGCGCGGAAGGCCTCCTCCACGTGGCGCATCAGCGTGACCGGCCCGTTCCCGTCGTTGTGGGCGCCCACGCTGGAGAGCACTACCACGCGCGTGACGCCCGCCTTCGCCGCGGCAGCGGCGGCGATCTTGGCAGTGCCCGAGGTCCACGCCGCGAAGTCTGGCCTGTAGGCCGGCGGGGTGAGCCAGAACGCGGCATGCACGCCCTCGAATGCGCGCTCGAGGGTGGCCGGGTCGTCGATGCTGCCCGCCACCACGCGGGCCCCGCGGGCGGCCAGGTCGGCCACCTTCGACGGGTCGCGCTGGATGACGACCAGCGACTCGCCGGCGGCCAAGAGGGCCTCCGCGAGCGGGCGTCCGATGTTTCCGTTGGGGGTGTTGATCAGGATGGTCATGGGCTCTGCTCCTCGCCGACGGCTCCGTGCGTGGCGTCTTGGGTTCGAGACCATCCTGGGTGCTCCGTAAGATTGAGTAAAACGACTAGGACTCACTATGAGTTGAGAGATACTCAACCACGTGGACCACGCTCGCCTCGCCCAAGCCAACCTGAACCTGCTCGTCACGCTGGACGTGCTGCTCGAGACGCGCAGCGTCACGCGCGCGGCCGAGCGGCTGGGCGTCACCGTGTCCGCCGTCAGCCATGGGCTGCGGGCGCTGCGTGAGAGCTTCGACGACCCGCTCTTCGTGCGCACGCGCGCCGGTCTCGAGCCCACGCCGCGCGCGCTGGGGCTCGCGGGGCCCCTGCGCCAGGGGCTGCGCACGCTCGACCAGACGCTCGAAGACGACCCGCGCTTCGACCCGGCCACCAGCACGCGCACCTTCACGCTGGCCACCACGGACTATGTGGCCACCATCCTCGCGGGGCCCCTGATGCGCGCGCTGGCCGAGACCGCTCCAGGCGTGACGCTGGACATCCGCTCGGTGCCCGAGGCCGAGGTGGAGGGGCAGCTGGCGCGCAGCGAATTGGACGTGGCGATCAGTCCGCCCGCCCCGGCTCTAGATGGTCTGATGCGCCGCCGACTGTTGGACGATGGCTTCGCGTGCTTGGTGCGCGAGGGGCACCCGCGCGTGGGCAAGCGGCTCTCGCTCGCCACTTATGTGGCTCTGCAGCATGCGCTGATCAGCCCGCAGGGCAGCGGCACCAGCATCGTAGACCGTCTCTTGACCGAGCGCGGCCTCGCGCGGCACGTGGCGCTGCGCGTGCAGAGCTTCGTCACCGCTCCGCTGGTGGTAGCCGAGTCCGACCTGATCCTCACCGCACCCACGTTGCTGGTGCGCACCTTCGCGCGGCATGCAGGGGTGCGCGTGCTTCCGCCGCCCCTCAGCGTGCCGCGCTTCACCGTGTACAGCTTCTGGCACCAGCGTGTGGAGCGCGACCCGGCCCACACATGGCTGCGTGCCCGCCTGGTGGACGCGGCGGTGCTGGCCAGCCGCGCGAAGGCGGGGTGAACCGAGGGCGCCTGCGCGCGGCTACTCTCGCAGCGTCGCGCGGCGCTCGATGGAACCCAGCTCGTCGGCGGGGATCGGGACGTGTGAGTGCAGCCCCGCGAAGACGCGCTCGACGGAGTACAGCATGGTGCCGCCCTCGGGGCGCCCCTGGTTGTCCCAGACCTCCCAGCGCAGCCAGCCGTGGTCGAACCGGGCCTTCGAGCCCGCGGTGGCGTCCCCCGTGCTCCACGTCTTGGTGGGCAGCTCGTCGTAGTCCAGCAGCGGGAACGTGCGGAGGGACCGCGCGCCAGAGGCCAATGCGCTGCGCAGCCCACGGCGCAGCTCGCGTCGGAAGTCGAGCGGCAGCGCACCGCGCACCGGGCCGTGCAGGAACACACCGTCCCAGCGCGCCACGTACTCCTGCGCGGGCGTGCCCACGGGGTGGCGTCGCAGGCCCTCCGGGGTGGCGAACACGCGGTAGGTCGGCTCGCCCGGCGCGACCGAGAGCGCCTCCATGGCCGGGACCGCCGCGGGGTCGAACGCCTGCCAGAAGCGCCAGCGCTCGTTGGTGTCGCCGCTCAGCCCGTGCGCCTTCCCACGCGCCATCGCCAGCAGGACCGCCGACTCGGTGGCCGGGTCGGCCACGCTCTCGCCACGCAGCAGCTGTTCGAGCGACACGCGCTGCGCCGGCAGCTCGCGCCCGTCGATGCGTGTGTCCACGGTCACCACCTGCTCGTCGAGCGACAACGTCAGCGTGCGCGTGCCCGCGTACCAAGGGACGGTCCAGCTGCGATCGGGGTGCTTCGGCATGATGCCCGGAGCGTGGCACGCTGGGGCGGCGCGAGGCCACCGTGCTAGCGTTGCACTGCATGGATTCGCAGCCGAGCGAGGGCGAGCAAGACGGAACGCAGCGCTGGTTCGCGGGCCTGCCGTCGGTGGGGGTGGTCCCACCCGAGGCGCTCACCGATGTGCATCGACGTGTGGCGGAGAAGGCGCTGCGCCAGGTGCGTCGCCAGCGGGCACCTGGTGCCCGGGAGTCTCGCCATCCTGATCCTGCTCGTCGTGATGGTGCGTGTGCCAGGCATGCTGTGCTTGGTGCTGCCGTTGGTGCTGCTCTTCGCCTTCTACGGCCCTCGGTTCTTCGAGCGCAGTTGGCGGCTGCGCGCGCTCCCCCGTTGGGTGGACGACCGCGGGATCCACGGCACCGTCGAGCGCTTCGAGGGGCACCAACCGTCCATGTCTCGAAAGCAGTTCCTTGGTCAGCTCGCTCCCCGAGAATCAGATGTCCACCGGGGGTACGGGTCCTCGGCTTCTTCGGCTCGACGTGCTGGTCGAGATCGGCCTGGTGCTGAGGGTCGAAGAACTCCCCAGGCTCGGGCGCCCTGGGGCCCAACGCCGCCATCGAGAAGCCAGCACGGCGCCCGGCGGAGTCCAATACCTGCACGTCCAAACCACCTCGGATCGCATGGCCGGCACCGAGCAAGGCGCCACCCGCCCGCTGGCCACGAACGAGCGCGTGGAGCTCACCGACCTCGCGCGTCACGATTCCGTGTGGCGCACCATCCTGCCCGGCGTGCCCGCGCTCCCGCCCATCCTCTGGATCGCGCGCGCCGTCTTCGGGTGGCCGGGCATCTGGGTGGTCGCCGTGCTCACGCTGCTGGGGACCTCCGTGTTCGCCGTCACCGATCTGCTCGCCATGCGCCGCCGCCACGCGCAGGTGAAAGCCGCTCAGCGCACGGCCACCGTCATGGGCGGCGTCAACCGCGACGGCGAGCAGGTGGAGGTGCTGCTGCCCGACAAGCTCCTCTGGACCGTGGGCGGGCGTCCCGCTCCGGACCGGCTGCGCGAGCGCTCCCGCGCGCTGTCGGGCACGCTCGGGGACCGCCATGCGCCGACCACGTTCTAGGCCAGCGCTAGGGCGTGGGGGGCGTCTCGGCCTCGCCCATCTCGGCCAGCGACAGGCGCTCCACGTGCAACAGCCGGTGCACGAAGCCGTGCAGCGCGTAGATCACGGGGGTGAGGCACACCGCGATGATCAGCTTGAGCACGTACGAGCTCACGATGACGTCCACCAGGTCGAACTCCATCCCCGAGCCGCCGTAGCGCAGGCCCACGTTGATGACCACGGTGTCCACCAGCTGCGAGATGGCCGTGGAGCCGGTGGCGCGCAGCCAGAGGTGCTTCGACGCCGTGATGCCGCGCAGGTAGTGGAACACGTAGATGTCGCACAGCTGCCCGATCAAGAACGCTGTGAGCGACGACACGAAGAGCACCACCCCGATGCCGAACACGGCCTGGAACGCCGGCTGCGGGATGGGCGAGTCCGCCGAGATGGGTGCCCGGATGGCCAGCTGCAAGATGATGAACGCGTAGATCACCATCATCATCGCCACCAGCGTGACGAAGCGCGCGCCCTTCTTGCCGTAGAACTCGTTGATGATGTCGGTCATCACGAACGTGACGGGGAACACGAACGTGCCCGCGCTGATGGTGTGCCCGAACACGCGCACGAACTTCCCGCCGATCAGGTCGCCCACCAACAGGCTGGACACGAAGACAGCCGCGAGGCCGATGTAGAGCCGGTGGTTCTTCGAGAGGAACTCCCCCTCATGGGCAAATGCGCTGGCCATCCGCGTCGTGTACCACGCAAGCAGGCTGCTGCAGAACCCATCCTGCTACCCTCCGCGCCCATGAACCTGATTCGCAAGCTCATGGACGGTGTCCGCCCGGCGGTGCGCGCGCGGCGCGCGGTGTTCGGCCCCATGCGGCCCACGTGGAACGAGGACCTCGAGGTGGTGGCCACGGTGCTGCAGCGCTCGTCCAACGCGTCCACGCTGATGCCGCTCGCGTGGCAGCGGGCGGTGACGGACCCACCGCGTCCCGAGACGCGCGTGATGCGCGAGACCCGCATGACCGACGTGCAGGTGCCCTCGGCGCACGGGCCCATCCCCAGCATGTGGTTCGAGACCGACGAGAGCGACCCCGAGCGCGTGCTCATCTACCTGCACGGCGGGGGCTACAGCATCGGGTCGCTGCGCTCGCACCGCGACCTGATCTGCCGCATCTGCCACGCGGGAAAGATGCGCGTGCTGGCGCCCGCGTATCGGCTGGCCCCCGAGCACCCCTTCCCCGCACAGCTGCAAGACGCGCGCGCGGTGTACGACTTCGTGCGCGACCAGGGCGTGCGCCCCGAGCACGTGGTCATCGCGGGCGAGTCGGCGGGCGCGGGCCTCACGCTCAGCACCGCGCTGTCCCTGCGCGACGACGGCGAGGCGCTGCCGGCCGGCCTGGCGGTGGTGTCTCCGTGGGTGGACCTCGAGGGGCGCGGCCGCAGCCTGGACGACAACCGCCGCTACGACTTCGTGAGCCGCTACGCACTGCGGCAGTACGCGAAGCGCTTCGTGGCCCCGCATGATCTCCGCAACCCGCTGGCCGCGCCCATCCACGCGTCGCTGCACGATCTCCCGCCCCTGCTCATCCACGTGGGCGCCGCCGAGGGCCTGCTGGACGACGCGCTGCACCTCGCCGAGCGGGCGCGCGACCAGCACCTGGACGTCACCCTCCAGGTCTTCCCGGACATGATCCACGCGTTCCACGTGTTCGCGCCGCTGCTGCCCGTGGCCCGCGAGGCCATCCTGGACATCGGCGTGTTCGCGCAGCGCCGGACCGGGGCTCTCCCGCGCTAGCGCAGGCCCACGCGATCGAGCGTGACGTCCTCGTCCCAGCTCGCGGCCCAGCCGTCGTAGTGCACGCGCACGCGGCCGTCGGCGTACACGGCGATGACCGTGGCGTTCCACCAGCGCCCGCTCCACAGCACCTTCACGGGCTGCCCCAGCGCCAGCTGCCCCGGCGCGGCCATCACCGCAGGCGCCATGGTCGCGGGAGGCGCCGAGCTGCTGGTGGCTTGCCTCGCGAGCAGCACGCCCACGCTCATGGCCACGACGAGCGACACCGCGATGATCATGCCGACCGCCCGGTTGCCGGTCGCGCGCGGCACCTTGGCCGAGCGGGCCGCCAGCCGCTCGAGGCCCACCGTCTCGTCCCAGGAGCTCGAGTAGCCGTCGTAGTGGATCAGGTACTGCCCGCCCGGCAGCTCCGCGAGGATGGTGGCGGGCCACCAGCGCCCTCGCCACTCGCAGAGCACCGGCCGGCCCCGCGTGTAGCGTTCGACCGACGCCGCGGGACGTGCGGCCGGGCGCTCCACCGCCGCCATCATCGCCGTGACGACCTGGTCCTTCTGGCAGTAGCCACAGCGGACGGTGCTCGTCCCGTCGGCGAGCTCGAGGGGGGCACCGCAGTGATCACAACGAACGAGCGACATGGCCGGTGCGATATTACGGCCACCGCGCACTGAAGCTTCATTCATTTCTTGCGGCACTTGGCTTGACGCTCGCGCATGCTGAGACAAGATTCACTTCATTACGCGGGCACACCGTTCCTGGGTGCCCAGTGTAATCAACCCCTACTTCAACCTTCGGACCCGCTCCGAGTGGAGGCGACCGTGGCAGCGCACGCGATCAACCGTTACAAGGCCGACCTTCGCGACTTCCAGTTCCTGCTCTTCGAGCAGTTCAACCTGCAAGACGTGCTGGGCAAGGGTCCCTTCGCAGACTGGGACGCGGACCAGTGCAAGATGGTCCTCAGCGAGGTCTACCGCTTCGCGTGCGAGGTCACCGGGCCGCTGAACCAGATCGGCGACCAGCAGGGCTGCCGCATCGAAGACGGCCGCGTGAAGACGCCCGACGGCTTCAAGAACGCCTGGGACAAGGTCTTCGAGGCCGGCTGGCGCACGCTCGCGGCTCCCGTGGAGATGGGTGGCCAGGGCGCGCCCTTCACGCTGTCGGCGCTGTCCGAAGAGATGATCAGCGGCTCCAACACCGCGTTCGCCATGTACCCCGGCCTCTCCATGGGCGCGGCCGAGGTCATCCAGCACTTCGGCACCGACGCGCAGCGCAAGAAGTACGTGGCCCCCATGATGGTGGGCAAGTTCGGCGGCACCATGTGCCTCACCGAGCCACACGCGGGCTCCGACGTGGGCATCGCCAGCACCGCCGCCACCAAGAACGCGGACGGCACCTACAGCATCCGCGGCACCAAGATCTTCATCTCGGGTGGCGACCACGACCTGGCCGAGAACGTCATCCACCTGTGCCTCGCGCGCATCGAGGGCGCGGGCCCCGGCACGAAGGGCCTCTCGCTCTTCATCGTGCCGCGCGTGCGGGTGAACGACGACGGCTCGCTGGGCCAGACCAACGACATCACCGTGCCCAGCATCGAGCACAAGATGGGCATCAACGGCTCGGCCACCTGCGTGCTCAACTTCGGTGACAACAACGCCTGCGTGGGCGAGCTGGTCGGCACCGTCGAGAACCAGGGCATGCCGCAGATGTTCAAGATGATGAACTTCGCGCGCATCGGCGTGGGCATCCAGGGCCTCAGCGTGGCGAGCACCGCCTACCTGAACGCGCTCGAGTACGCCCGCGAGCGCAAGCAGGGCTCCGGCATCAAGGACTTCAAGGACGCCACGGCGGAGCGCGTGTCCATCATCGAGCACCCCAACGTGCGCCGCGACCTGCTCGACATGAAGGCCAAGGTCGAGGGCATCCGCGCCCTGATCGTGAAGCTCTCCATGCACAGCGACCGCGCGCTGGTGATCGGTGGCTCGGACGACGCCTCGGCGGCGTACCACAAGGGCCAGATCGACCTGCTCACGCCCATCGTCAAGGCCTACAGCACGGACCAGGGCTTCCGCGTGTGCGAGACCGCCGTGCAGACCTACGGCGGCCACGGCTACCTGCAGGACCACCCGGTGGAGCAGTGCCTGCGCGACTCCAAGATCTTCAGCATCTACGAGGGCACCAACGCCATCCAGTCGATGGACCTCGTGGGCCGCAAGCTGGGTCAGGGCGGCGGCGCCAACACCAAGGCGTTCCTCGGTGACATCCAGAAGTTCATCGACGCCAACAAGGCGCACCCCGTGCTGGGCGACTCCGTCGCGCAGCTGCAGCGCGCGCACGGCGCCGTGGGTCAGTGCGTGATGCAGTTCCTGCAATGGTTCCAGGGCGGCCAGATGCAGAACATCCCGCTCAACTCCGAGCGCTTCCTCGAGATCATGGGCGAGCTGGCCATCGGCTGGTTGCTGCTCGAGCAGGCGGCCCTGGGCCTCGAGAAGATCGACGGCCTGAGCGAGACGCACCCCGACCGCGCGTTCTACACGGGCAAGAAGTTCGCGGCGTTGTACTTCGCGCAGAACATCCTGCCGCTGGTGCCGAGCCGGGCGAAGGTCATCGCCAGCGCGGACCAGAGCGCCAACGAGATCCCGCTCGAGGCCTACTCGACGATCTGAGCTCGGGAGTGGGAAATGGAGTGAGCGCCGGCGGGTCCGTTGGCGCTCGTTTCAATTGATCTCATCCACGGAGCTATGGAGATCGCACGACGGGTGGGGACCGGATGGACTCTGTGTGGATGCCGTTCTAGCCCTTGTTTCAAGGCATTTGGGCGCCCCGGCTTGAAAGCCGGGGCAGCGGGACCTTCGCCTCGGCTCCTGGACAAGGTCCTCCCCCTAACGGCGGAGGACTGGGCATCGGAAGCAGGAGGAGCGGTCTGGGGCTCGGGTGGTCTGAGAACCTAGTCATCCGCTGCGACCACCCAGTCCTGCCCCGACAGGGGCAGGAGTTGTCCAGGCATCAGGGCGAAGAACGCCTGCCCCGGGTTTCAACCCGGGGTAGCCAAAACTCCTTGAAACAAGTCGCTCCCGAATCCGCGAAAGTCGACGTGGCTCTGGTTGGGCATGGAATGTCACAGGCATCTGAGAGAGTCGCCTCACGGTGCAGCGGAGTTTTTTCTTGTCAGCCGCAAACCCGTGTACTAAACAGCCGTTCAGGAGAAACGCACCGCCATGGCCCAAGACACCAACCGTGAAAAAGCTCTAGAACTCGCCCTCGGGGCCATCGAAAAGAACTTCGGCAAGGGTGCGATCATGAAGCTCGGTGACAAGGTCGCCGAGGAAGTGCCCGCGCTGCCCAGCGGCTCCATCTCGCTCGACATCGCGCTCGGCGTGGGTGGCTATGCGCGCGGCCGCATCATCGAGATCTACGGGCCGGAGTCCAGCGGCAAGACCACCCTCACGCTGCACGCCATCGCGCAGTGCCAGCAGCGGGGCGGTGTCGCGGCCTTCATCGACGCGGAGCACGCGCTCGACCCGCAGTACGCCCGCAAGCTGGGCGTCAACGTGGACGAGCTGCTGGTCAGCCAGCCGGATCACGGCGAGCAGGCCCTCGAGATCGCGGACACGCTGGTGCGCTCCGGCGCCGTGGACATCATCGTCATCGACTCGGTCGCCGCGCTCGTGCCCAAGGCCGAGATCGAGGGCGAGATGGGCGACACGCACGTGGGCCTGCAGGCGCGCCTCATGAGCCAGGCGCTGCGCAAGATCACCGGCAGCGTGCAGAAGAGCAACTGCACGCTCTTCTTCATCAACCAGATCCGCATGAAGATCGGCGTCATGTTCGGCAGCCCGGAGACCACCTCGGGCGGCAACGCGCTCAAGTTCTATGCCTCGCAGCGCCTGGACATCCGCCGCATCGCCACCCTCAAGGTGGGCGAGGACGCCATCGGCAACCGCTGCCGCGTGAAGATCGTGAAGAACAAGGTCGCGCCGCCCTTCCGCACGTGCGAGTTCGACGTGCTCTTCGGGAAGGGCATCAGCCGCAGCGGCGACATCCTGGACCTAGGCGTCCAGGACGGCATCGTGGACAAGTCGGGCGCCTGGTACAGCTACAACGGCGAGCGCGTCGGCCAGGGCCGCGACAACGCGCGCATCTTCCTCGAGGAGCACCCCGAGATGATGACCGAGATCGAGGACAAGCTGCTGGCCAAGTACGACATGTCCCGCGGGGGCGGTAAGCCCATCACGGTGGATGGCGCGGCAGGCGAAGAGGCCGAGGCCAAGGCCAACGGCAAGCAGGCGCGTCGCCCGCGGGCAAACTGATCCTCCTCTGAAGGCGCACGGCGGCATGCAGGAACACGGGGCGCGCTCCGGGGGCGGGCGGTCGCGGGGGCAAGCCCCCCGTTGGCGGCTCGCGTGCGCCTTGTGCCTCGTGGGGCCGCTGCTCACGGCGCCAGGGCTCGGGTGCCGCGGCGGTGGAGGGGAGACCACGCCCCACGGGGAACAGGTGGCTCCGCCCCGCGTGCTCACCGCCTTCACGCCGCCGGGCGCCAGTTCGGTGCTGGCGCTCGAGCCGCAGCAGCTGCTCCGCGAGCCCGCGTGGGCGGGGCTCCTAGAGGTCGCGTTCCCCCCGGACCAACGCCAGGCCTTCGAGCGCCTGTTCGTGGTCCGGCCGGAGGAGGTGCGCGAGGCTGCCTGGGTGCGCTGGGGCGAGCAGGGCTTCGTGGCGCTCCTGCGCGGGGACTTTCGTGGGAGCGATGCCGTGCGTGGGCTCGGTATGCGCATGAACACCGTGGAGGTCACCCGTGAGCAGCCCGCCCGTCGCGTGGGCTTTCTGGGCACGGCGCGCCGCGAGGCGCTGGAGCTGGACGAAGCCTCTTTCGCATACTCGGGGGATGCGGGGCCCGCCATGGCCGCCGTAGCCGAGTTGGCATCCACCCCCGAAGCTGACACCAGCGCAGCCTCGGGGGCGCGCCAGGAGCTCGAGGCGCAGTTGGGGCCCGCGCCGGTCCGCTATCTGCACCTGGTCCCCCTCGCGCCCCCCGCCGACAGCCCGCTCTACCTCGTCTTGGCGCAGCAACGCATGCTCGGGGTGGCCCTGCGCGTGGTCGGCCCAGATACGCTCGAGCTGCACCTGGTGCTGACCGGCGCCTTCCCCTCCACCATCGAGGACAATGCCCGCGCCGTCCTCGGGCAGCTCATGCGCTCCGACTTGGGTCAGGTGCTTCTGGGCCACGAATCCCCTCCGCTGACGCTGGAAGTTCGGGAACATTCCGTCCATGCGCGCGTTCAGCTCAGGGCCAGCACGCTGCACTCCGGGCTCCGAACCGTCTTCGTGGACGGCCTCGCGGACCTCTTCGTGGCGCCCTCATTGTGAGCTAAATAGCGAGAATCACGACATAAACACATTTGCGCCGCTTGACGTATAGAGACACACACGCTACACTCCCCTTACCCATTCAATTGTAATGCGGGGGTGAAGCGGGCTGGCAAACACCAGCCCCTCTCTGCGTTCTGGGGGAAACGAGACCACTCATGAGCTTCAACATCGGCGACAAGGCCGTGCACCCTGCGCACGGCGTCGGAGAGATCACCCGCATCGAAGAGCGCGATGTGGGCGGTACGCGCAGCCAGTTCTACATCCTGAAGATCGTCGAGTCCGGGATGACGGTGATGGTCCCCACGCTGCGCGCCAAGACGGTTGGGCTGCGCAACATCATGTCCAAGAAGGACGCGAAGGACGTCTTGGCCGAGCTCGAGTCCACGGCCGTCGCCGTGAAGTCTCAGCCGTGGAACCGGCGCTACCGCGAGTACATGGAGATGCTCAACAGCGGCTCCCCCGTGGAGGTGGCCAAGGTGCTGCGTGATCTCTCGCGTCTGCGCACCGACAAGGAGCTGAGCTTCGGCGAGCGTCGTCTGCTGGAGCAGGCGCGTGGGCTGCTCGTCACCGAGCTGGCGCTCGCCAAGCGCGTCAAGGAAGCCCGCATCGAGCAAGACATCGACGCGCTGCTCCCCCCGGCCTGAGGCGCCCGAGGCAACCCGTGGAGTTCGCGCGCCATAGGCAGCCACAGGGGCCGAGCGCTGCTCGGGCCCGCCCCGGAGTGACGCAGGCTTTCGGCGCGCTCCTGGGACTCTCGGGACTGGCGGCGCTGCTGGTCGCCAGCTGTGCGGGCGCACCCGCCGCCGGCCCAGAGACGCCAGGCGAAGCAGACACGTCCGGCGCCGACGAAGCCAGTGTGGGGCAGCCCAGCGGAGACCAGCGCCAGGAGGGCGAAACCGCGAACCAAGAGTCCGCACCCACGCCCCAGGCGCCGCGCTTCGACACGAGCGAGCTCCCCACGCAGGGCCCGGCAGATGCCGCCGTCGTGGTGGACGTCTTCTCGGACTTCGAGTGCCCGTACTGCTCCCTCGCGCGGCGCCACACGGCCCGGCTGCTCGAGGACTTTCCCTCCGTTCGGGTGCGCTACCGGCACTTCCCGCTGGCCGGCCACCCCCACGCCGGCATGGCCGCCGAGGCGTCGGTCGAAGCCTATGCCCAGGGCGGGAACGAAGCCTTCTGGTGCTTCCACGACCAGGTCTTCGACCACCAGAGCTCGCTCTCCCGCGCGCTCCTGCTGGAGCTCGCCACCCGCTGCCGCCTCGACGCAGGCGCCATGCGGCAGGCGCTCACGGACCACCGCCACCAGCCTCGCGTCAACCAAGACCGCACAGCCGGCGAAGCGCTGGGGCTCCAGGGAACCCCCACGTTCTCCGTCAACGGCACCCTGGTAGACGGCGCTGACTACACCGACGTGGAAGAAGCCGTCGACCGAGCCCACCCCAGCTGGTGAGGCAGGCAGTCCGAGGCCAGGCCTCGGCCTCCGACTCGGCCGCTCAGCGCGGCAAGCCGCCGTCTTGGTACAGCGAGAGCACGTGGCCTTCGGGGTCCTTGAATTCGGCGGACCATCCGCCAGGGGCTTCACTGACGGGCGTGACGATCTCGACGCCTGCTGCGGCGAGCGACGCCACCATGGTGTCGATGCCTCCCTTGGCGAGGCCGAAGACAACTTGGGGGGTGGTGCCGTGCGTGGCGGTTCCCTGCAGGAAGACGAACTCCACTTCGCCGGGGAGACGTGCCTGGAGGTAGCCGTTCTCGAGGTCCTCGACCTCGAAGGCGACGCCGAGGGTCTCCGCATAGAAGCGGTGGGTACGGGCGAGGTCCGCTACGTAGAAGACGATCGCGAGGTTCTTGAGCTGGCCGTTGAGCATGGGGGTCCTTTCTCGGGCGCCCGAGAGTTGGGTACGGACGCATCGGTAGTTGCCGTGTGCCGGCCCGGTGTGAGCACCTCGGCAAAGATCAGCCCGTGGCCGTCCGGATCTCCCACCGCCAAGACGCGCGCGGGCTGGCCCTCCTCGCGAGGACGCACTGCCGTCAGCCGGGGCAGCAGCTCGACCTGGCTGCGGCGCAGCCGGGTGAGCGCGGCGCTGCGGGTAGACCAGCGCAACCGGGGCCGCGTCAGTGGCCCAAGCCGGCGAAGCGCCTCGAATCGCTTTCGCAGCGCCGCGTCACTCAGCCCCAGCACGCAGCGCAGCTCCGCCTTGTCCAGTCCGGAGAGCAACAGCCACAGCGTGGTCTCGAGGGCCGGAGAGAGAGTCTGCGGCGCCAACCCCTCGGTGACCTCGCCCTGCGCATCCACGCAGTTCGCGGCGAGCTGCTCGGCCGCGGCGCGCAGCTCGCGGGCTCGACGGCGCAACGCACTGCGCGCGAGAAACGCGCCATGCCGGCGCGCAGAGCCACGCGCACCGCGGATGAATGCTTCGCTCGTGAGGGGCAGACCCCGCCCCAGCGCTGCGAGGATGATGTCGTGCGCGAGGTCCTCGGCCTCGTGAGCCACGCGGCTGTGCTGTCTCCCAGCGTCGACCAGCAGCCGTCGCACGGCACGCAGCGAGTCGTCGTTGCTCACGGAGTCGTCAGCACAGGTGCTGCCTCCACGCGCTGCCCGCCGGAACCATGACTCTCGAGCGTCACTCGCCGACCCTACGCAGGTCCTTGCCTCTCGGCAACACAGTCTGCCTCAGCGCGCAGGCGGGTCGCCTGCAGGCTCACCCTCCGTTGGCGGAGGCGGCAGGTTCACGAGTGGTCCGGCGGGGACCTCGGCGCCGCCCTCGGGCCCGAACACCGCTTGACGCAGGTGGTACACCGGCCGCGGGGGCACGTAGGTGGCGGCGCCCACGGTCATGATGCGCAGCACCGCGGCGCCCGTGGCGGCGATGGGGTTCGCGCGCTCGCGGCACTCGAGCGGAGCAGCCGGACCGTCGGTCATGACGCCCGAGCACAGGCCCGGCAGGATGAAGCCGCCGAAAGGCTCCGCCATGGGCTCGTTGGGCATGAACGGCCGCATCTGCCCACCCTGTGTGGTGGTCCACGCGTAGAGCCCGCCGTTCCAAGCCAGCAGGCGCTCACGCACGGGGCGCTCGTCCGGGTAGCGGATCTCGAGCGGGAACATCCGCAGCCCGTGCTCGAGCTCGGCGCTGCCCAGGGTGACCACCACCTCCTCGCGCTCCGTGGAGGTCGTTGACGCCCCGAACGCAGCGGACGAGCGGCTGGACGTCACCAGCTCGTAGACCCAGCGGTTGCCATCCCGCAGCTGGAAGCGTGGGCTGCCCAGCTCGGCCCCGGCCGTGAGCGACATGGTGTGCCGCACGCGCATGGTGGAGGACGCGATCTCGAGGTCGTACGTGACCGGCCCCGGCTCGGTGGCGGTGAGGTTCTGCACGGGCGGGATGGGCCAGCCGTCGCCGCAAGACACCAGCGTGCGCACCGCGCGCGTGCGGCCCACGTGCAAGAAGCCGTGCCCTTCGCGCTCGAAGCGCGGCAAGCAGTCGAGCGCCACGAACCAGGTGGCGTGCGCCATGACCACGGCGCCCGCCAGCAGCGAAAGCGCGCCCGAGGTGAGCGCCAGCTTGGCCGGACGCCCCTGCACCTTGCGCGAGCGCTGCACCATGAGCCCAAGCAGGAAGAGCGAGGCCCCCAGCACCGACGACCACGTGGTGCGCTCGAGGAACGGACGGAACACGCGGTAGGAGTGGATCTCGGCGGAGCCCCCGTAGGCCCCGCCCACCTTCCACCACGCCAGCATGGGCATGCCCACGAAGAGCGCGCCTACCGCGATGACGATGAGCAGCGGCATGCAGCCGAGCTGCGGTGCCCGCCGCCCGCCAGCCTTGGGCAGCGAGTAGAGCATGAGCGACAGCGCGCCGAGCGCGATGGCCAGCGCCGACACCCACAGCGGCCATGGGTGGATGGTGAACTCGTGCCCCCGGTTGACGACTTGCTCGAGCATCAGGGGCTGAGCACCAGCGGCCAGGGGAGCCCGCTCAGCTCCTCACGCACCTCGGCGAGCCCCGCACGAACCTGCGCCATGGTGGCGCGCTGGGCGGGCTGGCGACGCAGCCCCGCCTGCAGCAAGCGCGCGAAGCGGCGCGTCTCCGTGAAGCGCGACAGCATCTGGATGCCCTCGGGCACGCCGTCGTGCTCGATGTGAGCCCCGATCATCCCGATCTCGGTGTCCGCGCTGAAGAGGCACAAGTTGGTGATGAGCTCGAACGCCATGCAGCAGAACGCGTAGACGTCCACGGGCGGGGCCAGATCCGACTCGAGCGCGCCCCACACCTCGGGGGCACCATACTCGGCGGTGCCGCAGCCCGGGCGCATGTGACGACCGGCCAAGCCGAAGTCCACCAGCACGGGCGACTCCACGCCGCCGTCACCCTGCCGCACGATGATGTTGGAGGGCTTCACGTCCAAGTGGCCGACGCCGATGGCGTGCATGGCCTCGAGGCCGGTGGCCACGCCCTCCAGCAGGCGCAGGGAGCGCGCCATGCTGAGGTCGCTGGTCTCGAGCAGGCGCTCGATGTTGGGGCCCTCCACCAGCTCCATCACGAGGATGGGCTTGGGCCGCGCGCCCGCGTCGAAAGTCACGAAACGCGCGATGTTCGGGTGGTCGGGCAGCGCCAAGAGCGCGCCGGCCTCCTCGCGGAAGAGCCGCAAGAACTCCGCCTCGGAGAGGGTGCGCGCTGCGGCGCCCGAGTAGTCCGGCACCTTGAGCGCGAACAGGTCGGCGCGCGCCGTGTGTCGCTCGCCGGCGCGCTTGGCGGCGAACACCGAGCCACCCGCGCCGTTGCCGATGGTGTCGGTGACGTAGAACCCGCCGAGCGTGCGGCTGGGCGGCATCCACGCGGGCATCTTGACCACCTTCTTGGTGGCCACGAGCAGGCTCGGCCGCTCCGAGCGCGCGGCCTCCACCGGCAGGCGCGCGATGTACCGAATGGTGGCGCCGAGCACGTCGGCGATGGGCCGCGGAAAGTCGTGCAGCGCGGCCTCCACGAACGCGGCGGCCTCCTCGTCCAGCGGCTCGGCGCCCGAACGGATGGCGCGCTGCACGCGCAGGTCCATGAGCCGCAGTGTGGCCACCGAGTGCGGCTCGCCCACGTCCAGCATCGCAAGGCGGCGGCGCGCGCCCGCCACCAGCTGCGCGAGGTCCACCACGTAGTCCTCGAGGTCACCGAGCGGCGTGTCCGACGAGCGCTCCCCGAGCTCGGCCAGCGAGTCGCAGCGCAGCGCGGTGCCGAGCCCCCGGCACAGCCGGTTCAGCGCACCACGCAGGGCCTCGACGCGCGGCGAGCAGGCCACCGGGAGGTCGGCCGCCAGCTTGGCCATGGCGTCCACCGCCTCGAGCACACGGTCGCCGCGGTCGAGCGTCTGGGTGGCCTTCACCAGCCCCTGATACGCGTCGAGCGCGCGCTCCACCTCGGGCATCATGGAGGCCTCGGAGATGGAGCGGATGTCCTCGGCGCTCTCGCTGAAGTCGCCCGCGAAGATGACCACGTCGGAGATCTCGGCCACCTCCTCGCGCACGAGCGCGTCCATGGCGCGGGCCGAGGCGGCACACAGCGCGCGTCGGAGCCCCACCCCCTGGTCGCTGCGCAGGCGCGTGAGGAGCACGCGCGTGGTCAGCACGCGGCGCGCGCGCAGCATGTTCTCGCGCGCCTCCACCTGCGTGCCGTCGGCGTCCACGAGGTGCAGGAACGACTGCAGGCGGCGGATGCGCAGCGTGAACTGGTGGGGGTCCGCGGTGGGGCCCAAGGGCTCCCCCTCGTGGATGACCAGCCAGTTGGTGAGGCGCTGGAAGAGGTCCCCCAGCGTGCGGCGCGTGCCGTCCTCGTCGTCGGTCTCGGAGCGGCGCTTCAGCACCAGCAGGTTCACCAGGCCGTCCGTGCTGAGCAGCGCGGCGTCCAGCTCGCGCAGCGCCAGGAAGGCGGTCTGGCGCCCGAGCCGCTCGCTCAGGTCGCAGTCCTCGAGGCGCGTCACGCGCTCTTCGGTGGCCTTCAGGATCTCCTGCGCCATGCGCGCGGCCACCACAGGGCCGTCTTCCGCGAAGGCGCTGAGCGCGTCGGCCACCATCTGCGGCAGCGAGGTGGCGGCGTCGGCCTGGCGCTCGCCCAGCTCGTTGGCCACGGCGATCATGAGGGCCGCCTTGCCCTCGTCCTCGCGGTCGTCTCCGGCCAGCGCTTCGCGCAGCTGCACGCGCGCGCGCTGCGCCGCCCACACGGCGAAGTCTTCCCCCAGGCGCTCGCGCCGCAGGTCCAGCAGCACCTCGGCGATGGGCAGCGAGCCGTCGCGCACCAGCAGCTCGAGCAGCTCTTCCACGGCCTCGGGTTCGCGCTCGGCCGCGCGGGGCAGGCCCAGCATGAGCGCCGAAGGGAGCCCGCGGTCCTTGACCACCAGGTCGCTCGCCAGCAGCCGGTGACAGGCCGCCAGGGCGGACTCGGGCTGGACGGTGATGCTGGCGGCGAGGGACGCCGCCGCGCGCCGCCACTCGGTGACGCTCAGGCTGGGCGACAGGTTGTGGTGGATCTGCTCTTCGAGCGCGGGGACCGGAGTCCGCCAGGAGCCCGCGTGCCGAGGCCACGTGCCGCCACACCAGCGACTCGCGGTCGTTCAGCAGGCGGTTCCAGGCCTCGCTCACCTCGGTCGTGCGGAAGATCTGCACGCCCGACGCGTCGCCATCCGCCGCGCGCTGGGCCGCCTCACGCGCCGCGCGCTCGATCAAGCGGGCCGCGAGCCGGCGTGAGGGCAGGGACCCCATGGCCGGGCGCAGCAGCCACTCGTCGCGCAGCTCGTTGCTGGAGATGAGGGCATACGCCAGGCTGTCTGCGCGGGCGCCCGTGCCGATGGGCAGGTCCAGCGAGAGGGCCACGCGGGCGCGCACCCCCGGCCCGCTGAGCACGCGCGCGCGCCCGAGCGCCAGGCGGGTGGCCAGCGCCACGAAGGTGGCCGCGTTGCCCGTGTGCAGGCGCCGGAACACCAGGCGCCCGATCTCGCGCTTGGCGTCGCTCGGGGGCAGGGCGGCCGCGAATTCGTAGAGCGAGGCCGCCGCGAAGGGGCCCGGGAGCCACTCGAGGTCGTCGAACAGGCGGTCCGCGCGGGCGCGCTCCACGCTGCGCAGCAGGTCGTCCGGGTCCAGCCCCTCGAGCGGCGCCGGGTGTTGCAGGTTGACGATGGTGGCGCCCAGCGTGGCGAGGCTCTGACGCCACAAGCCACGACGCTCCTCGGGGTCCTCCAGCCGATGGAGCTGCGTCAGGCCTTCGAGGTAGTCGCGCGTCCGCATGAGGGCGGGTCAGCCTAGCAGCGTTCCGCGCCTGCGGGACATTTTCCTGGCCCGCCGGCGGGGGGGTGCGGGACGACTCAGAGGCTGTCCACGCGGTCGTCGTCGGGCACCGCGATACCCGCCATGCCCAGCAGGCGGAGGGCGTTGCTGGTCTTCACCACGCCTTCGCGCAGGCGGTAGTCGAAGATCATCTCGTCGCCGTCCATGACGTCCGTGAAGTGCACGTTGGTCACCTCGCCGACGCGCTCGTGCTCCAGCTCCGACAGCGCGATGTCGTGCGTGGCCGCGAGCCCCAGCGCGCCCCGGTCCAGCAGGTGGGTGAGCACGGCCCGCGCGCCCAGGTGGCGGGCCCGCGCGTTGGTGCCGCGCAACAGCTCGTCCAGCAGGAAGAGCAGCGGTGGTTGGCTGTCGGCGCCGGCCACCACGCTGCGCAGCTTGGCGAGCTCGGCGTGGAAGTAGCTGGCGCCCTTCTGCAGCGAGTCGTCCACGCGCATGCTGGCGCGCAGGCGCACCACCGGCAGCGAGAGGCTCTGGGCCAGCACCGGCCCGCCCGCGAGCGCGAGCGCGGTGTTCAGGCCCACGGCGCGCAGCAGCGTGCTCTTGCCCGCCATGTTGGAGCCCGTGATGATCAGCGCGTGGCCGGGGCCCCCCAGCGTCACGTCGTTGGGCACGCGGGCGCTCGCGGGAAGCAGCGGATGGGCGAGGCCCTCGGCATGGTAGCCCTCGCTGGCCGACACGATGCGCGGGAAGCTGGCGTCGGGATCGGAGTCCAGGAACGACCCGAGCGACGACAGCGCCTCGAGCTCACCGAGGGCCGCGAACACGCGCTCGAGCTCGGTGCCCACGCTGCGGTTCCAACGCTCCAGCTGCAGGAGCACGTGCAGGTCCCACAGCGTGAACAGGTTCACGAAGAAGTGCACCGGGAACTGGTGGCGGAACTCGGCCAGGCCAGCCCAGCGGTCGAGGCGCCGCATGTACGACGATGGCGCGGTGCCTCCCGCGTGCACGTCCTGGTGCAGCTTCTGCAGGAGTGGGTCCTCGAAGCGCGCAGCCTCCACGCACGCGAGCGCGCTGGCGTAGGCCTCGATGTACCCACGCCGCGCGGCGATCAGCTCGAAGACGTCGAGCGGGTGCTTGGCGAGGCCCAGCGCCAGCAACGCTTGCAGGGCGAACGCGACCCAGAACGCGAGCGAGGGCACGAGGCCGAGCCTGCCCGCGATGTAGAGACCCAGCAGCACCAGCGGCGACAGCACGATGAGCACCACCAGCGGCGTGCCCAGCACCCGCGGCGCGCGCTTGGTGAAGGCCAGGAAGGGGGCCGCGTCGAGCTTGTCGTTGCCCGTGGCGAGCCGCCCGGCGGCCTCGAGCTCCTGGCGGAAGTCGTGCAACGCGGCCAGCTCCCGCACGGCGCCCTGGCGCGCGAGGATCTCCGCTTCGGTGGCGGGTGCACCCAGCCAGCGCGCCAGTGTCTTGGTCCCCAGGAGCGTGCGGGCGGCATCGAGCCGCTGCAGCAGGCTGGCCGGGCCCACCAGGTCGATGTCGATGGCGTAGGGGTGACCGCCAGGCAGTAGCCCGTCGTGCGCGGCCGGCAGCTGGCTGGCACGGCCCGTCATGCGCAGCACGTGGTCGTGGTGCACGGCGGCGCGCAGCTCGGCCTGGCGTTGGCGGCCCAGCAGCCGGGCGTGCACGCCCAGCAATACCGCGAAGGCCAGCGTCCCGCCGATGGCGAGGTATAGCCCGAGCGCCCCACCACCCGTGGCCGCGCTGATGCCGCCGACCACCGCCGCCAGGAAGGCCACCAGCCGCAGGAACGACACGCGGGCACTGGTCGAGCCGAGCGTGTTGGCCTCGTCGAGAAAGCGCCGCTCGGACGCGAGCGTGCGGGTCAGCGCGGGCGTCGGCGCGGTGGCTTCGGCTGCGGGGGCGGAGGCGGAGTCTGGTGGCGGAGAGGAGGGCACGGGGGGTCGTTGTAGGCCACTGGAGGGGCCGCGGCCAGAACGCAGCGCGGATCCCCACTCGGCGTGAGCGTTGTCGGCGGAAGGCGACGCTCACGTTCACGCTCGCTGCCGTTGACGTACGTCGACATTGTCGGACTCCCTCCCCCTGTCGGGGTAGGGCTGGGCGGTCCCAGCGAGTGAGGGGTTGATCATCGTCGCCGTCGCCGCCAAGGAACGTAGACGTAGACGCAGACGTGGTCGTAGCCGTACTCGTGCTCGTAGACGTGCTCGTGCTCGTGCTCGTACTCGCCAACATCGACGTCGACAGAAAGCAGCTCCCGCCGCCCCAAGCCGACTTCTGGGCGTAGGGAGGGACGAGCAGCATCGCGAGGCGGTCGAGTTGCTGGGGCGGATGGTGTCGAAGCTGTCTCGGTAGCCGGTGGGGGGTGGTGGGACACGAGCATGAGCACGAGCACGAGCATGAGCACGTCAACGAGCACGACCACGTCTAACGACTCATCACAAGTTCGTCGGGGCAGTCCGAGGCCGAGTGGATTTTGCAGGTTTCGTTCTGGGCCTTATTTCAAGGCACTTTTGGCGCCCCGGCTTGAAAAGCCGGGGCGCCCAAGTGCCTTGATACAAGCCGCTTCCGGCCCAGCGAGAGTCGGCCAGGGTCCTTGGGCCGGCTCCGGTGACCATGGGCCGAACTTGTGATGAGTCGTTAGACGACCACGTCGACGTGGACGTCCGCCAAGGACCACGCGAACGACCACGACAACGCTCACGTCAACGTGGCCGCTGTGGTGGGCTTTGGGGGGCGCTCAGCGGCCGCGCAGCAGGCGGGTCAGGTGCTCTTTTTCCCAGGCCTGCGCCCGGGCGAAGCACTCGAAGGCGCGCTCGCGGCGGCGGAACTCGGGCGTGTGGAAGCAGCGCTTTCCGTCTTTTTCCACGGCCCCGAGGTCGTGGTGCAGCAGCTCGTGGAAGACCACGGACTCCACGTAGAAGTCGGGCACCCACTCTTGGTCGAGGACCGGGTGGATGCGGATGAGGCGCTCGTCCGCCGAGTACGTGCCCAGCTGGATGCTCTTGCGGCGACGACCACGCTGCATCCCGAGCACGCGGCGGCCCCAAGTGATGCGTGCCTCGGTGAAGCCCCCGAAGTGGCGGTCCACGATGTCGCTCATCATGGCGTCGAGGTCGTGCACCTCGCCCTCCACGCGGATGCGCGTGGAGCGCCGCTTGCTGCCGCTGATGGCGTCTTGCCGGGCAGCGATGTAGGCGTCGATGCGCCCCGAGGCGGCGCGGTCGGAGCGGCCCAGGTAGGCGCCGATGGCGTTCAGCGTGACGTCGTCGGCGTCGAGGAACATGTGGTGCAGACGCACCTCGAGCTTGCCGGCCCGGCGGCGCGCCGAGAGCATGGTGCGCCGGTTGTCCGTGAAGGCCACGCGCACGGGCTCGCGCAGCTGGGTGGCGATGTGCGTGGACAGCTGGCTGGCGCGCGAGAGCGCCTGGTCCGGGCTGCGCAGCAGGAAGGGCATGGGTGCGCTCAGCACGCGTGGGGCCTCATCGACCACGGCGGGGCGCGCAGCCGCCACCGGCGCGTGCGCACGCGCGTCGGCCCGCGCGGCAGGCGCGGCGGAGGGGCCGAAGTCGAATCCCAGCTGCAGAGTCACCGGGTGGGGCTACGGGATATGCCCCCCCTGTGTCAAGAAAGTTGCCGGCGGGTGCCGGTCTCTAGAACGAAGCTCACCGTGGTGGTGGCGCTGCCCCCGATGTTGAGGGTCTGTGCACGCCGGGCACCCCGCACCTGGGTTTCCCCTGCGCGATCCGTCACTTGGCGGGCGGCGTCCAACACCATGCGCACCCCGGTGGCCCCCACGGGGTGGCCGAGCCCGACGAGCCCGCCGCCCGGATTGACCACACACTGCCCCTCGCCACTGAATTGTCCATCGGCGATCCGTCGGCCCAGCTCCTCGGGGGCACCCAGGCCCAGGTGATGCAACAACATGAGGGCGGTGATGCTGAAGCAGTCGTGCAGCTCCACCACGTCCACGGCCTGCTGCGCGTCCCACCCGGCGCGCTGCCGTGCCTGCGCCACCGCGCGGGCGACCTCCGGAAAGGGCAGGCCCGTGCTGGGCGCGCGGCCCAGCTTCTCGGCCAGCGACATGGGCGCCGTGCGGTGCCCGAAGCCACGCAGCACAGCAAAGGAGTCACGTACACCCAGCCTGGCCAAGAAGCGCTCGCTGACCAGCACGAGCGCGGCCGCGCCGTCCGTGATCTGCCCGCAGTCGAAGCGCCGCAGCGGGGCCTCCACCAGCGGGTTCAGCACGTCGTCGAGCTCGAAGCTGCCCTCGGGGAATGCCCACGCGCGCGTCTGCGCCAGCGGGTTCCGCGCCGCGTTCTCGAACATGCGCGCAGACCACGCGAGCCCCGCCTCGGGGCCCACGCCGAAGCGCTGCGCATAGAAGCGGGCCACCTCGGCGAACAGCGTGGGCCACACGAAGCGCGCGTCCTGCGCCTCGCGCCCGTGGAAGGCGGCCACGCCCAAGTGCGCCGCCGCGGTGGCTCCGTCCACGTTTCGCATCTGCTCCACACCCAGCACCAACGCCACGTCGTAGTGCCCCGCTTGCAGCTCGGCGCAGGCCGCCAAGAGGGCCACGCTGCCGGACGCGCACGCGGCCTCGTGGCGCGCGCTGGGCACGCCCACCAGGTCTTCGTGCATGGACGGGAAGAAGCCGCCCAGCTGGCCCTGGTGCGCGAACAGCTCGGCCGTGAAGTTGCCCACGTGCACGGTCTCGACGTCCGCCCACGCGAGCCCCGTGTCGGTGAGAGCGGCCGCCGTGGTGGCGCGCATCACGTCGAAGAGCGAGCTGCCTTCGCGTGCGAAGTTCCGTGCGAAGTCGGTCTGTGCGCCGCCCAGCACGAACAGCGGCGCCATCACGCGCCGGGCACCCAGCAGGCGTGGAAGCCGAGCGGCACGCGCCGCGGCAAGAGCACCCGAGCCACAGGCCCAGCCGCGACGTCGCGCGCGTTCAGCACCAGCACCTCGCTGCGGCTCGTGTTCTCGTCGTGCACGAAGCTCAGCAGGTAGCCGGCGTCCTCGTGCTCGGGCAGCCCGGCGCGCGCAGCGTCACTCGGCGCGAAGGGGCTCTCGCTGCCGTAGCGCCCCGGCCCGAACTCGTGCGTCTGGGCGTCCCCGGTCTGCGTGTCGTACTTCACGATGGCGTCGAAGCGCAGCGTGGGCCGCCCCGCCAGGCGCACGTTGTAGCTGAAGCGCGTGGGCCTCCCCAGCTGCTCCACGTTCATGGAAGGGAACTCGGTGTTGCGGTCGTCCAGCGTGCGCCCGCGGGTCTGCCCCGTGCGCAGGTCGAAGCGCCACTCGTAGAGCTCGGCCGTCATTTGCAGGTTGGCCATCATCACCGCGTAGATGCCGTCGCTCGGGTCGATGGGCGGCAGCGGGTCCAGCACGCGGCAGCCCACCAGCACCACCTCGTCGCCTTCCTCCCACGCGTTGATGGTGTGGTAGACGTAGCAGGGCTCGGTCTCGAACCAGCGCACGCTGTCGCCGCTCCCGCCCTGCGGCAGGATGCCGAAGCGCATGGGCGTCTCGGCCGGCAGCTCGAGCCCCCAGCGCCCCGCTCGGAGCGCCTTCTGACTGACGCGCAGCGGCGGGTCCATGACGATGACGTGCTTCTCGGACAGCGCCATGTCGTGCGGGAAGCGCGGCCCCTCGAGCGCGATGTCGGTGCGGTGCACGAGCTCGCCGTCTGGGCTGATGACGCCGTAGCGCATGAAGGGCGCCACTGGTCCGTAGTCGAAGAAGTGCAGCGCCCCGGTGCGCGGGTCCACCTTGGGGTGGGCCGAGAACGTGAGCGGCCCCTCGGCGCCAAAGCGCACGGGGCCCTCGGTAGCGAGCGTGTGCGGGTCCACCTGGTACGGCGCGCCGCACATGTACCAAGAGGTGAGCCCCTTGCCGCGGAACGCGAGGATGTCCGTGTTGGACGTGTCCTTGTAGGGCGCCCCCGGCGGGTTGTCGCGCGTGGGCTCCATCAGGCCCGTGAAGAGCGAGTGCCCGGCCTTGCCCTCGCGCTCGAACCACTTGGTGCGCACGTACCGGTTCTGGTAGGTGGCGCGCCCGTCCTCGAGGCGCAGCGCGTGCACCATGCCGTCGCCGTCGAACCAGTGGTGCAGGCCGCTCGAGGGGAAGCGCGGGTTGGGCCCGTTGCGCAGGTAGCTGCCGTTCAGCTCGCGCGGCAGCTCGCCGAGGATCTCGAGCTCTTCGTGCTCGCAGCGGCGCTCGTCGTCGATGGGGGCGTAACTGCCGCTCAAGTACGGGTTCGTGTCGCGCATGGTTCTGCTTGCATAGCGAAACTCACTCCGATTTGCAACAGCCTCCTGGCCTCCGTGGAGCGCTTGGGGCACGCGCCGCAGCCCAGGCGAAGCACCAGCGGGGCCCCGCATGCGTGCGTGAGCGTGAGCGAGGGCCGCCCGCGCTGCGCGTCGCCGTACGCGATCAGCGCGACCACCAGCGGATAGAGCGCGAGGCCACGCGCGCTCAGCTGATAGGCCGGCGCTTGGCCATCGTCGCTCACGTGGCGCAGCAGCCCAGACTCCACCAGGCGCCCCAGCCGCTCACTCAATATGTTGGGCGCCGCCTGCGTGGCGTGCTGCAGCCCCGTGAAGCGCCGCTCGCCCATCAACAGCGCCGCCACGGTCTTCGCCGCCCACGCGTCCTCCAGCACGTCGCGCGCGTGGCGGTACGGCTGCCGCGTGGACCGCGCACGGGTGGCCCGGGGCGTCTCACGCCCACGCTGAGCAGCCGCGAGCGGCGGCGCGTGGTCCAGGTAGCCCACCGTCACCTGTCGGGCCGAGACGAGCCGCCCGCACGCGTCGCAGTGCGCCTGGGCCAGCAGCGCGTGAGCGGGCCCGCGCGCAGGCTGATGCCAGAGGCGTGCCGTGGCACCCCCGTGCGAAACGTCGAACGCGTCGGCCAGCGCCAACACCGGCAAGAGGCTCGCGCCGCGCTCCGTGAGGGCGTACTCGAAGCGCGGCGGGCGCTCTTCGTAGGCGTGCCGCGCCACCAGCCCGTGCTCCTCGAGGTGCCGCAGCCGCGCGGCCAGCGTGCTGCGCGGCACGCCCAGCGCCTGCTCGAGCGCAGAGAAGCGCTGACGCCCACCCACCAGCGCCGTGAGCATCAGCAGCGTCCAGCCGTCGCCCAGCGTGGCGAGGGTGCTGGGCACGGAGCTCCGTGCGATTCGGTCGCGGGTGGGCATGGGAACGGGCTATGGTATCAGCCGCATGCAACCGTCACCGCAGTTCACCCCGCCCGCCAGCTCGTCTTCGGGTCAGGGCTCCGGCGTCTGGATCTTCGTGGGCTGCGGCCTGCTGCTTCTGCTCACGCTCTGCGCCGGCAGCGGCGGGCTCATCTACTACGCCATGAACCAGGGCGCAGCGGCGGGCTTCCCTGCCGGTCCCACCGGAGCCCCCACACCGACGGGTGCTCCGGGAGATCCCGCCGTGCCTGCGCCTGCGGGCACCCCGCTGCCCTCGCGAACCGTGCAGGCCACCGTCACCCAGGCCATCGGCAACTCGCCGGCGCCGGTCAACGCCACCTGCAACTTCGTGGTCACCGCCGTGGCCGATGCCGCCAACCCTGCCAGCGTCACGTGCCGCGCGCAGGTCGTGTGCGGTGGGCAGCTGCTCTACGGAGGCCCGCAGTCGGGCTACTTCCCCTGCACCGTGAGTGACCAGCCGCCGCGCATCAGTGGGCGCGACGAGAACACCACCAGCACCGACACCGACGCGGCCATGACCCTCGACACCACCACCGGCCAGCTCATGGTGCACGACGACGCCGGTGGCCCGCACGGCGCCTTCAGCGTCACGGCGCGCATCGACTCGGTGCTCTGAGCGGCCATGGCGCGTCGCAGGGGTCTACGCTCCATCTCCGTGCCCATCACCATGGGCGCCATCGCCGTGCCGCTCTCGGCGGCGCTGCTGGTGGGCTGGACGGTGCTCTTCGGGCAGAAGATCGCCTCGCAGCAAGAGATCGTGGTGGAGGTCTGGCTGCTGGTGCTGGGCGCCATCTCCTTCACCGTCATCATCGGCGTGCTGGTGCTGCTGAGCTACTTCCTGGCCCGCGAGATCCTCGAGGTGCGCCGCCAGAACAGCTTCATCGACAGCGTCACGCACGAGCTCAAGTCGCCGCTCGCGTCCATGCGCATGTGCCTCGACACGCTGGCCCGGCCCGAGCTGCCCGAGAACCAGGTGGAGCGCCTGCTGGACATGATGCGCAGTGATGTGGACCGCCTGAACGACTTCATCGACGACGTGCTGCAGTCGAGCCGCCTCTCGCACGACGGAGACACCTTCCTCAACCTGGGCGACTTCTCGCTGGCCGAGCTGGTGGCCGAGGTGACCGACGCCACGCGCAAGCGTCATGGGCTGCCGGCCGAGGCCATCGTGGTGGACGTGCCCGAGAGCCTTCGCCTGATCACCGACCGTCCGGCGCTGCTGCTGGTGGTGAAGAACCTGATCGACAACGCGGTGAAGTACAGCAACGAGCCCACCCGCGTGGACGTCACGGCCAAGCTGGACCCGCGCAACGACCGGCCGCTCTGCCTGACCGTGAGCGACAACGGCATCGGCATCCCGCGCCGCGAGCTGAACCGCGTCTTCCACCGCTTCTACCGCGTGGACCACGAGAAGGTGCGCACCCGCAAGGGCACCGGCCTCGGGCTCTTCGTGGTGTCGCAGCTGGTGCGCAACCTGGGCGGCACCATCCGAGCGGAGTCCGACGGCGTGGGGCATGGCTCCCGCTTCGTGCTGCGGCTGCCGGTCACCCCGGCGCGGCCGAGCTGACGTCGTTCAGGGCTCCGGGACGAACTTGTAGCCGGCCCCGCGGATGGACAGGAAGTGCACCGGGTTCTTCCCGTCGGCTTCGAACCGCCTCCGCAGGCGCGAGATGAAGTTGTCGATGGTGCGGGTGTTGTTGTAGTTGCGCAGCTTCCAGACGTTCTCGAGCAGCTCGTCGCGCGAGAGCACGCGGCCGGGGTTGTCCGAGAAGTAGCGCAGCAGGTCCAGCTCCAGCTGGGTTAACTTGACTGACTCGTCACCAATCGTGACCTCGTGGGTGTCGAAGTCCACGCGCACACCGCCGAACAGGAGGGTGGCGGTGTCCAGGGGCCGCAGACCGCGGTCGGTCTCCCACTTGCGGCGGCGCAGCAGCGAGCGCACGCGGGCCAGCAGCTCGGCCAGCTCGAAGGGCTTGACCATGTAGTCGTCGGCCCCCGCCTCGAGCCCGCGCACCCGGTCGTCGGGTGACGAGCGCGCCGTGAGCATGATCACCGGAACGAAGTTTCCCGCATCCCGCAAGCGCTGACAGAGCTCGAAGCCGTTCACGTCGGGCAGCATGACGTCCAGCACGATGGCGTCGTAGCGGTCCACGCGGATGAGCTTCTCGGCCGCCTGCTTGGCGTTGGCGGCCACGTCCACGTTGTACCCGTCCAGCTCCAGGTTGAGCTTCAGGCCGGCCGCCAGGTGCGCCTCGTCTTCGACAACGAGCAGGCGCTTCGGGGGTTCGGCATCGCTCATCGGGCGAGCATAGCAGCTCGCCATGACACAACTATGACAAAGCGGGGCTCTGTTGTGATGGAAGTGCAGGCGGGCACCACCTAGGGTGCGCCCATGGCCTCCACTCCTGTCGCTGATGCTCCGAAGAAGAAGCTGAACCTCTCGCTCACCGAGGTGGTCCCCTTTGCCCTCTGCCACGTCGTCATCCTGGGCGCGTTCTACACGGGCGTCACCTGGCAGGCCTGGGCGCTGTGCTTCGGGCTGCTCTTCGTGCGCATGTGGGGCGTGACCGCCGGCTACCACCGCTACTTCTCGCACCGCACCTACAAGACCAGCCGGGTCTTCCAGTTCCTGCTGGCCTTCCTGGCCCAGACCACGGCGCAGAAGGGCGTGCTCTGGTGGGCCTCGCACCACCGCAACCACCACAAGCACAGCGACCAGGTGGGTGACACGCACTCGCCCGTGCTCGAGGGCTTCTGGTACTCGCACATGGGCTGGCTCTTCGACAACACCGCCGAGACCGACTTCTCGCGCATCCAGGACTTCGCCAAGTACCCGGAGCTCATGTGGCTCAACAAGTACTTCCTGGTGCCGCCCACCCTGCTGGCCATCGGCTGCTCCCTCATCGCGGGCTGGCCGGGCCTGATCATCGGCTTCTTCCTCAGCACCGTGCTGTGCTGGCACATCACCTTCCTGGTGAACTCGCTGGCCCACGTGTCCGGCAAGCGCCGCTTCGAGACCACCGACCAGAGCCGCAACAACTGGTTCATCGCCATGCTCACCCTGGGCGAGGGCTGGCACAACAACCACCACCACTACCAGAGCTCCACCCGTCAGGGGTTCTACTGGTGGGAGATCGACATGACCTACTACGGGCTCAAGGCGCTCTCCGCCATGGGCATCGTGTGGGACCTGCGCGAGCCCCCGGCCCGCGTGCTGGAAGAGGGCCGCGCCATGGACGTGGCCCGCAAGGCCGCCAAGAAGGCCGGCGTGCTGGGCCTGCCGGTGGCGGTGGCCGTGGACCACAGCGCCGAGCTGGATCCGGTCAGCGCGGAGTGACGGTTGCTGTGAGGGGGGCGTTGGATGCCAGCCGAGAAGTCCTGAATTAGGGCACCTGGGCTGCCATGGTTCAAGAATGGGCCATGATTCAAGGCACAATGGGCACCCCGGGTTGAAACAGGGGTCGCCTGTTTGCTCCCAGCTAGTCCTCGCCGGAGGGGAGGACTTCTCCACGAAGCGCGGCGAAGGAACCTGCCCCGGGTTTCAACCCGGGGAATTGCATCCACCCAGTCCTCCCCGCAGGGGAGGACTTCTCCAGGAACCGAGGCCAAGTCTGCCGCCTATGGGCTTCAGCCCTAGGTGCCCAATTGAGCCTCTGCAGTTGCTCCTCGAGGCCGCCGGTCCCGACCGCCGAGAGCACTCCGACGGATCGCAGGGGACACTCCAACACCGAGAGCGTATGATTCCTTGGTCGCTGCCGGCTCCCCCGGCACTTGTGAGAGGAACGCCACGGTGAAGCTCAAGCTCTGTCTCATCGCCCTGCTCGGGGCTGTCTCGGTCGGCTGCTCCGGTTCGGGTGGATCCCCGACCGGGGCGCCTGCGCAGCAACCTGGCCAGGCCGCCCGGCCGCTCTTCGAGCAAGACGGGCAGCTGGCACCGGGTGGGCACGTGAACCTGAACGTCCCCGTCGAGGCGGGGGAGCAGGTGGTCGTGACCCTCACGGCCACGGAGTTCGACCCCATCTTGGAGGTCACGCCCCCCGGCGCGGCGCCGCTCACCAACGACGACTGGCGGGGGAGCCGCACCGAGTCGCGTCTGAGCGTGATCGTCAGCGAGGGCGGCACGCTCAAAGTGGGCGTCACCAGCTTCTCGCCCGCCACGGGTGGCAGCTTCCACGTGCGCGTGGACCGGGGCGGCTTGCCCGTGGTGGCCGAGGCCGCTCCCGGCGTGACGGCAGTTCCCACCGGGGGTGCCACGCCCAGCCTGCCCAGCGGCATCGCCAGCCAGATGGCCGTGGCGCCCGCCACGCTGCAGCCCGGCCAGACGTACCAGGGCGAGATCGGCAACGGCGACAGCACGCTGGCCGACGGCAGCCGCCAGGAGCAGGTGCTGGTGAGCGGCGCCACGTCAGGCCCGCTCTCGCTCTTCATCCAGGCCCAGACGCAGGTCATCCCCAGCGCCGTGGTGCTGGACCCGCAGGGGCGCGCGCTCAGCGCCGCCAGCAACGGCTCGTACACCATCACGCAGCCGGGCACGCACCGGGTGCAGCTCATCGCGGCGGCCAACCAGACGGCTGGCTACACCATGCGGCTGAGCGCGGCGGCGGCGGCTCCGGCGGCGGCGCCCACCACGCCCCAGCTCTCGCGCACGCACCACCAGCTGCCCACCGGCGGCACGCCGCAGAGCGTGACCATCGGCCAGCGCGTGTCGGGCCAGCTCAACGGCTCGTCGGCGCTCCCCACGGGCGAGCCCATGACGCTCTACTCCTTCAACGCCACGCCGGGGCAGTCCATCACGGTGGACCTCACGTCCACGGCGTTCGATCCGTACCTCATGGTGATCGGGCCCACGGGCCGTCACTGGGAGAACGACGACGCGGGCGGCGGGCTCAACTCGCAGGTGGTGTTCGACGCCGACGCCGCGGGCACCTACCGCGTTGTCGCCACCGCCTACCGTGCGGGCATGGCCGGCGCGTTCGACCTGGGCATCACCCTCGGGCAGCGCGGCACCACGCCGGCCGCCCCCACGCCGGGCGTTCCCAGCACCGTGGGTGTGGCCACCGGGCCGGGCACCTCGCAGCGCGGCGCGCTCGCGCAGGGTGACGCCACGCTCAACTCGGGCGAGTTCATGGACACCTACGAGATGAACTTTCCGGCCGGCACCGCGGTGCACCTCGAGGCCGTGTCCACCGGCTTCGACACGTACCTCATGGTGCGCCCGCCCAGCGGCGAGCAGCTGGACAACGACGACCAGGCCTCGGGCAACACCAACGCCGCGCTCAACTTCGTGTCCACCGGCGGCTCCTACCGCGTGATGGTCACCAGCTATCGCCCCGGCGAGGTGGGTGACTACGAGCTGCGCGTCAACCAGGGCGGCGCGGCCCCGGCCACCAGCCCCACCACCAACCCGGGCACCGAGGTCGGTCACACCGGCGGACCGGGCGCTCGTCCGGCCACGGCCGTCAGCGGCACCACGGCCACGGGCGCGCTCGCGCAGGGCGACGCCACCATCCAGAGCGGCGAGTTCGCGGACTACTTCACGCGCACCTTCGAGGTGGGCCAGTCCGTGGAGATCCGCCTCACGTCGTCGCAGTTCGACCCGTACATCATCGTCATGAGCCCGAGCGGCCGTCAGCTGGACAACGACGACATCAACGGCCAGACGCGCGACGCGGGCATCAACCTGCCGGCCGCCGAGGCGGGCGAGTACCGCATCACCGTCACTAGCTACCGCCCGGGCGAGGTGGGCAACTACAACCTCACGTTCGGCGCGGGCGCAGCCGTGCCCCGTCCCAGCACGGGCACCGGTACGGCGGCCAACGGCCAGGGCGGGCGCATCTTCGGTGTGTTCGTGGGCATCTCGGACTACCCGGGCAGCGGCAGCGACCTGCCGGAGTGCGCCAACGACGCCATCAAGCTGGCGCAGGCGCTCCGTGAGCGCAGCCTCTTGGTGGAGACGCGCCAGGTGGTGCTGACCGACAGCCAGGCCACCCTCGCGAACGTGCGCCAGGCGATGCAGCGCATGGCCACGGAAGTGCGCCCCGACGACATCTTCGTCTTCTTCTACTCGGGCCACGGCAGCCAGGGGTCTCCCGGCTCCACGGACGCGCGCGAGATCGACGGCATCGACGAGTCCATCGTGCTCTTCGACGGGCAGATGGTGGACGACGAGATGGGCCGCCTGTTCGACGGCATCAATGCGCGCCTGGCGGTGCTCTCGCTGGACTCGTGCTTCGCGGGCGGCTTCGCCAAGGACGTCATCACGCGCCCCGGCCGCGTGGGCCTCTTCAGCTCCGAAGAGGACGTGCTCAGCGCGGTGGCGGGCCAGTTCCAGGCCGGTGGCTACCTCAGCCACTTCCTGCGCACCGCCTTCCAGGGCTCGGCCGACGCGGCGCCCAACGACGGCGTGCTCACGGTGGGCGAGCTGACCCACTACCTCCACCGCCAGTTCGCGCAGCACGCGGCCGACGTGGAGATGCAGGGGGCCTACCAGCACCTCGTGGTGGACCGCGGCGCGGTGACGGTGGATCAGGTGCTCTGGTCGTACCGCTGAGCGCCCTAGGCTGACGAGCGAGAGCCCGGTCCGGCGATGAGCCGCACCGGGCTTCTTCGTGTCTGCGACAAGGTCAACGTAGACGTAGACGTAGACGTAGACGTAGACGTAGACGTGGTCGTAAGCGTGCTCGTAAACGTGCTCGTGCTCGTGCTCGTACTCGCCAACATCGACGTCGACCGAAAGCAACTCCCGCCCCTCCAAGCCGACACCCCTCCATGCTCACCTTTCAAAAGCTGGATGTGTACCGCTGCTCCATCGACTTCGCGGCCATCGCCACTGACCTGTGCAAAGCGATTCCCCGCGGCCACGCGGAGCTACGCGACCAACTGAGGCGCGCCGCGTTCTCGGTTCCACTCAACATTGCCGAAGGAACCGGTCGAGTGACCGCGGCGGACGGGGCGCGACACTTCGCCATCGCACGCGGTTCGGCGATGGAGTGCGCGGCAGTGCTCGACGTCGTTCGTCTTCTGGGGGTCGGGACGGACGAGCAGCATCGCCAGGCGGTCGAGTTGCTGGGGCGGATGGTGGCGATGCTGTCGAAGCTGTCCCGGTAGCCGGTGGGGGGGTGGTAGGGACACGAGTACGAGCACGAGCACGAGCACGTCTACGAGCACGAGTACGACGACGACCACGTCTACGTCTACGTCTACGTCAACGTGATCGTAGGCTTTGGGTCACTCGTCGAGGAACTCGTTGGAGCCGCCACCACCGCCCCCGCCCCCGCCGTAGTCTTCCTCCGGGGCGCCGCCGTAGTAGTCACCCTCGGCGAGGTTGTCGAAGCGGGTGTACTCGTTGAAGAAGCGCACGCGCGCGGTGCCGGTGGGGCCAGCGCGCTGCTTGCCGATGATCACCTCGGCGATGCCGCGGTCTTCGGTCTCTTGGTTGTAGACCTCGTCGCGGTAGATGAACCAGATGGTGTCGGCGTCCTGCTCGATGGCGCCGGACTCGCGCAGGTCGGACAGCTGCGGGCGCTTGTCTTTGTTGCCGCGGCTCTCGACGCCACGGTTGAGCTGCGAGAGGGCGATGACGGGCAGCGACATCTCCTTGGCGAGGCCCTTCAGGTTTCGGCTGATCTCCGAGATCTCCTGCTCGCGCGAGTCGTTCTTGGAGCCCGAGCGCATGAGCTGGAGGTAGTCCACCACGATGAGCGAGAGGCCGTGCTCGCTCGCGATGCGGCGCGCCTTGCTGCGCAGCTCGAGCATGGAGATGGCCGGCGTGTCGTCGATGAACACGGGCAGCGTGCTGAGCAGGCCGGCGGCCTTCGACAGCTTGGGCCAGTCCTCGCGGATGAGCTTGCCGGTGCGCAGGCGTGTGCCGTCTACGCGTGCTTCGCTGCCGAGCATGCGCTGGGCCAGCTGCTCCTTGGGCATCTCGAGCGAGAACACCGCCACGCCCTTGCCCGACTTCACCACCGCGTTGATGGCCACGTTGAGCGCGAACGAGGTCTTACCCATGCCGGGACGGCCGGCGATGATGATCAGGTCGCCGGGGTGCATGCCCGCGGTCATGGCGTCCACGCGGGTGAAGCCCGTGGGCAGGCCGGTGATGGCCTCGCCGCGCTGAGCCGCCTCCTGGATGGTCATGAAGGTGCGCTTCACGATCTCGCGGATGTGCTCGTAGGGGTTCTTGGCGCGCTCTTTGGCCACGTTGAAGACGCGGCTCTCGGCGGTGTCGAGGAAGTTCTCGATCTCGCCGTAGTCGCCGTAGCCCTCGGCCGCGAGCTCGTGGCAGACCGAGAGCATGCGCCGCACGATGGCCTTCTCTTTGACGATCTTGGCGTGCGCCTCGATGTTGGCCACCGTGGGGATGCTCATCGACAGCGACAGCAGGTAGTCGTCGCCGCCCACCGAGGCGAGCTTGTTCGCGCCCACCAGCGCCGAGCGCAGCGTGACCTGGTCGATGGGCTCGTTGCGCGCGAACAGCGTGCGCATGGTCTCGAAGATGATCCCGTTGGCCGAGCTGTAGAAGTGCTCGGACTCGAGGACCTCGATCACGATGTTCATGGCGCCGTTCTCGAGCAGGATGCCTCCCAGCACGGCGCGCTCGGCGTCGAGTGAGTTGGGCGGCACCCGGCCGGTCGAGGACTCGCGGTTCATCGTGGCAGCGTGTACCACGACGCGGGCTCCGGCAGTAGTCGGCCAATAGCGTGACCAACGAGTCGTGTCGCGCGTGGCGTAGAACGTCATCCAGTGTCGGATAGAGTGTGTTTTTGGGGCTTCTCTTGTGAGCGCCCCGCACGTATCCTCCGCGCAGCACGCGGGACCAGGGCCAGTCGGTCCACCGCCAACTCTCGGAGTGAATTGGATGTTAAATCAATCGACCACGCGCACGAAGCGCGTGTTGGCTGGCCTCGTCGCGGGAGCGCTCGGCCTGACCCTCGGCGCCCCCACCGCAGAGGCCGGCGGCTTCGACATGCCGGGCATCGGCACCCGTGGGCTCGGCCGCGCCGGTGCCTACGGTGTTCGCACGGACTCACCGCTCGCGCTGCACCTGAACCCCGCGAACCTCGCGCGGCTCTCGGGTATCAACGCCGAGCTGAACCTGCACATCGCGAGCCTGCAGTCGTGCTTCGATCGTGACGGAACGCCCACGCGGGACGGCGAGGGCGGGGTCCGTGCGCAGGAGACCGACACGCCTGGCAACGCCAGCGACTTCGGGAACCCGAGCGACTACGCCGACATCGAGTACCCCGAGGTCTGCAACGCAGCGGGACTGTTCCCGATCCCGCAGCTGGGGCTGTCGTTTCGGCCGCACGAGCGCGTCGGCCTCGGCGTGGGCTTGATCGCTAAGAACAACATCGGCCACCGCACCTTCGGCGCGGCGGGCGGCGACAACATCGGGACCTACGCGGTCCCCGGCACGCCGACCGGGCGACTGCCCGTCTCGAGCCGCTACGACGTCATCGAGGCCAACGTGCTGCTCGCGTTCATCGCCGTCGGTGCCGGCGTGGAGATCCATCCTCGCCTGCGCGTGGGCGCCACCTTCGGCTACGGCTTCGCGAGCACTGGCTTCACGCCGGCAGTCGCCCCAGTGGCCAGTCAGGACTTCGCGCGCGACATCATCGCCGTGGTCGACGCGCACGACCGCTTCGTTCCTCGCATTGCGTTCTCCATTGACGCCGAGCCGGTCGACGGCCTCGAGGTCATGGCCGGCTTCACCTGGACCGCCGACGTCAAGGCGTCGGGCGACCTGAACCTGCGGCCCGTCTTCTGGGGCAACATCGAAGACCAGGTCACGCAGCCCCGCCTCCCGGCCGACGAGGGCTGGGAGGACGTGACCTTCCCGGTGAACCTGACCGCGCCGCAGACCTCGGTCATCAGCTTCGGCACGCGCTACGCGATGGCGCGACCGGGCGCGCGCACCACCTCCGATCGCGTGGCCGGCGTGCCCGCTCCCACCCTGGCCGAGGGCGAGGTCTCGCGACCTTTCGATCCGATGCGGGATGAGGTCTTCGACCTCGAGCTGGACGTCGTGGTGACCCTCGGCAGCCGCGTGGACACGTTCAACGTGGTCGCGAGCCCCGTCGAGGGCCAGCGCTTGGTCTCGGGCGTGCTCACGCTCCCCGCGCCTCCGCCCATCGACCTCCCGCACAACTGGAAGACCCAGGTCATGGTCGCGCTCGGCGGCGACGTCAACGTGCTCCCCGAGGTGTTCGCGCTGCGCTGGGGCCTCGTCTACGAGTCCCACGGCGTCGAAGCGGGCTACGAGCGTCTCGACTTCACCCCCTGGCAGCTGTTCGGTGGGTCCTTCGGCATGACGCTGCGCATTCAGCGCTTCGAGCTCTCGCTCGGCTACATGCACACGCACTACTTCACGGTGAACAACAGCAACGAAGACGCGCAGGTGCGCGCTCCCAGTGCCGCGGGGCCCGGCGAAATCATCAACGCCGGCCGCTTCACCGCCAGCGCCAACCTGCTGTCGCTCGGGTTGTCGTACCGCTTCCAGTAAGCGGCGGCGTGGTGGATGACTCGACCCCCTGGGCGGTGTGCCTCGGGGGTCGATGTCTTTCGGGGGGCTGGAGGGCTCGGCTTGGACGTGACTGAGCGTGGGATCAGTTGGCGCACCGAATCACAGTGAAGTTCCCCGTTACGCCGTGGCTAGGACCGTCAGCTTCCATACTGCCGAACTGGAGCCGCGCGGAGACGGAGTCGTTGTCGACGGCTGAAATGTGCACGGTTGCGCCGACTGCGGCGTGCGACTCGAACCCGTCGACTCTGCGATACCAAGTCACCACCTGGTTGTCGTATGAGCCCACCACGAACCCGGGCACGCTGACCGCCATGTTGAGGTCGGTGGACGACACGCCCTTCAGTCTCGGCGCAGACCCGGTCGACAACCACCTCCTGCTCCGCACCTTCACCTACGACACGCTGGGCCGCCGCGTGGCGTCCACCGATCCGGACAGCGACTCGCGGGCGAGCGGCACCACCGCCGCCAACCGCACGTGGCGCTACCTGTACAACGACGTGGGCGACCTCGCCGCGGTGCGTGACCCGCGCGGCTGCGGCCAGAACTTCTACTACGACCACGCGGGCCGGCTGATCGCGGAGGACTACGTGTGGTGCTCGGAGGCGATGCCCCCCGGCGACCTGCCCGATACAGCCTTGCCCGTGGACGCCATTGGCATGGGCGTGGTGGGTCCCAGCGGGCAGCTGGTGGATGCCCGCTACTTCTTCGACGAAGAGCCCGACTTCGACCTGGACGTGACCCTGAGCACCACCCCGCACTGGGTGGGGCGCATGAGCGGCGCCACGGACCGGGCGCAGCGCAGCGTGGTGGTGTACGACCAGCGCGGCCAGCCGCGCGCCGCCGCCCGGCAGATGGCGGTACTCCCGCGCGCTCGCCGTTTGAACCCCACGCTGGCGGCGAACCTGCAGGCGACGGGGCTGCGCGCGCCATTGGCCCCCAGCACGCGCCGCTGGGACGAGGACCACACCTACGTGGCGCGCACCACCTATGACTACCTGGGCCGCCCTGTGTCCATGGACTACCCCAGCGACCCCGACTGGCTGGCCATGGGCGGCATGGGGCCTGCGCCCGAGGTGGGCGCCTCGCTGCGCTACAACCAGCTGGGCCTGTCGCTGGGCGTCACGCTGGCCGTCTCGCAAGACGGGGAGACCCTGTACGGCGTGCCCATCGTGCGGAACGTCACCTACAACGCCAGCCGGCAGCCCGTGCGCACGGACTTCGGCGACGAGCAGGTGATTGGCCCCCTGTTCACTGAGGTGAGCTACGACCTGCGCCAGCGGCCCGTGCGTGCGCGAGCGGTGCGCCAGCCTGGTGACGGCGCTGTGGCCCCCGAGCTGAACGCCGTGAGCGTGGTGCACGACTTCCAGTACGCGTGGGACGAGGTCAACAACCTCACCCAAGTGACCGACGCGCGCGCCAGCGCCGAGTGGTCCGCTGGCTACCGCCCCTGGCGCCAGGACATCTCGCACGACGCGCTCTACCGCGTGAACCGCGTGGAGTTCACGTACATGAACGCCGAGGGCGTGTTCGACCCGGGCTACGACGACGCCGCCACTGACTGGCGCCGCGAGCAGCTGGACGAGAACCTGGACGGCAGCACGCACGAGGAGCGTGACCCCATGCACCGGCGCCCGGCGCCCATGATCTCGCAGAACGGCGCCACGCGCGTGCGCGACCTAGTCTACGACTACGACTGGCTGGCCAACCAGACCGAGTGGACCGACGACCAGGGCGTGTTCTACGAGCGCTCGGCCGGCCTGCTGAGCAGCGGCAACGACGACCCGGGGTTCACCGCCCTGTCACCCGCGCCCCGCCCGAGCGCGCTGTACCTGAGCACCAACATCCGCGAGGCCCCGGCCACGCGCCAGGTGGGCGTGGACCACGGCGGCTTCGTCACCCTGAAGTACGGCAACGACGGCAACGTCACCGAGATGACGGTGCGCAGCCAGTGCCGCGACCGCTCCGCCACGCTGGTGTGCGCCGACCCGCAGACCGCCAGCCTGGCCACCCGCCAAGCCACGCTCGAGAACAACTGCCGCTGTCAGGCCGAGCAGCACTACCGCTACGACTGGGACGAGCTCAACCGCCTGAGCGAGGCGCGCCGCTATGACCGCCAAGCGGCTGCGGGCGCGTGGCGCCTGATGGTGCAGCAGCGCTACCGCTACGACGCGGGCAACGTCCGCATGATCAAGGAAACCATCAACAACGGCAACGACGGCGCGTCCTTCGCGGCCACCACGCTGCACCCCTTCCCGGGCGACTACGAGCGCCGCGGCCTCGAGCACGACTACGCGGGGCGCACCTACCACGCCAGCACCGCGCTGGGCACCGAGACCCAGTACATCGTGGGCGGCGCCCGCCTGGTGTGGGCCAGCAACGAGCCGCGCGACCCCAACAACCCCAGCCTGACCCGCGAGCAGCGCCTCACCCTGCCCCTCACCGACCTGGTGCAGAGCACCGCCGCCGTGGTGGACCTCCAGAGCGGCGACCTGCTAGAGCACACCACCTTCTACCCGAACGGGGCCCGCGAGACGCACCACACCACCGACGAGGTGTCCATGCAGCTGGAGCCGATTGGCTTCACGGGCAAGGAGGCCGACGAAGAGGTGGGGCTGGTGTACTTCGGCGAGCGGTATCTGATTCCGCGGGTTGGCCGGTGGGCGAGCGTGGACCCGCTGAGCGCGCATGCCATGGGCGGCGGGGAGGCGATGAATGGGTTCCACTATGTGAGTGGGAACCTGCTGCAGGCTCGGGACCCCTTGGGGCTGGATGTCTGCGGGGTCGACAAATCATGCGACCCAAACGACCCCAACACCGACGCCACACGTTCAAACCCGGACGGGACCGCTGCGAACGCCCAAGCACAGGACGAAGAGCGGCGCGAAGAGGATGAGCATCGCCGCGCGGCATCACCAAGCGCCATCGCCAGTGGACCGGATGGCGAGACCATCGACGCTTCCAGTCAGCTGTGCGACACGGATCAGTGCGTTACGCCGCCTCCCACGGAGCGTGCCTTTCGCGCCGCCCCGCCGCTTCCCGTTCAACGCCCCATCCCTTTGGAAGAGCCTGCGGAAAATTTCGTGCCGGACGGGCCACCTGCACCGTCGGATGAGGAGTTGGCGGAGCGGCAGGCGGATTTGGAGGCCGAGACACGTCAGATTGTTCCCCACGCAGGTTGGGCCACCAGTTTAACTGCGAATCTCTCCGCCATAGCTGGCTTTGGGGGCACTTTCAGCCTTGGAGGCGTGGTGGGCGAGGAAGTCTACGACAACGGTGATGTTGACACTGTGCGTGGTATAGTGCTCACCTTCGGTGGTGGAATTGGGGGTGATCTGGGAGGAAGCGTCGGTGTGAATCACGCGGATACGCCGGAATCTATGGCAGGCTGGGGCACCAACTATAACTACGGATTTGGCCTGAACGGCGCTCTCTCGGAATCCGATCCTCCGGAGGACGACCCCTACCGATTCTGGTCCGGAGGTGGTGTATCTGTCGGATTGGAGGCCGGAGTATCGGTTACGAGAAGCTTTACTCTAGTGATCGATCTCTGGCCAGATTGAGTCGGGAATGTTCTGCAATGCACTTTGAATCAAGCAGTCTTATCGGTGAGTTCGCTGCGATGCTACTTGTGGTGGTTGTCGTTTGGGGCGCGTTCTCCCACCGAAGAAATCTGTCATTGCGAGTGTCTTCTATTGGCTGGGTCGCAATACTCGCCTTCGCTCTAGTTTTGGGCGTTATTGCAATGGGTCGACATCGCGCTCTGCTTAGTTGTGCGGAGCACACCGGTGTTGTCCATAGTGTAACGCGCGAAGGAAAGTATCATGTTCTTCACATTGGTCATCACCGGTTCTACGTACATGGAGCAATCTCGACGGGAGGATTCACGCGACTTGACGAACTCGATGTTGGTCGTGAGTACGCATACTGTCATGGGCGATTCACCATCTGGCGGATCCGCTCGCTTTAGAGCCTGTCGATGCCGAAGTGGGCGCGGATCATGAAGCAACGACCTTGAGGAAGGGCTTCCGGTCGTTGGCTTCGAAGTAGCGCGAGTGCCAGGTCTGGACGGTGCGCCAGGAGGGCGGCGTTCAACAGCTATCGACGCGAGAGCCATGCGTCCACGTCGGCGACGTAGGATTCGAGATCGCCGAGGTGATTCTCGACGACGTCGCGGACGATGCGGAGGTCGACCACTTCGTAGCCGTGGACGACGACGTTCCTGAAGTCCGCCATCCGCGCCATCTCGGTGGCACGGGTGGCCGCGAGCAGTCCGTGCTCTGCGAGCTTGGCGAACGCATCGCTGTTCGACCGAGGCTCTCCGAGACCCTCCTCCGAGATCAGGTGGAACGCCACGTCGAGCGCCGCCTGGATCGCGAGCTGGAGGGTGTGCACCACGAAGCGCTCCTCGCGCAGGTCGGTGTTGGCGTCCAGATTGGCGTCGTAGCCGGCGGCCGAACTGGCGTCGTAGCGATCCGAGGCGAAGTCCACGCTGACGTCGCAAATCGCGACCGCGGGGGTCATATCCCGGGCGGAGCTGGTGGGCGCGAAGCGGCCCGCCACGTCGTAGACCACCGGCTCTCGATGTTCGTCTACGACGTGGCGGGCCGCTTCGCGCCGGCTCGTTGCTAGAGGATGTCTTGCTCGCGCCTCCAGTGCGGCTGCATGAGGACGCGGTTGACCTGCTTGAGATCCACGCAGCGCACGCGGTCACGGACGGCCTCGAGCATGGTGGCGACGCAGAGGTTGCGTGCGCGGCGGAGGAGGCCCTCCGAGGCGCGGACGATGAGCTGGAGCGCATCGGGCGTGAAGGTGCTGTGCGCGAGGGCGACACGGTCGAGCTGCTCGTGGATGAAGGCCAGCAGGTCGTCGGGGGCGAGGCGCTGCATCAAGACGGAGTAGGTGACGCGGCTCTTGATGTCGTCGTTGACGCTGAGGGTGAGCTTGTGGAGCAGCTCGGGCTGCGCGAAGAGGATGAGGTTGTGGTTCTTGGGGAAGTCCTCGAGGAGCAGGCGCAGACGGCGCAGAGCGTGCACGTCCATCAGGTGTGCGTCGTCGATGATGGGGGCGAGCATCTTGCCGAGGTGATTGACCCGGTGGGCCTCTTCAATGAGGCGGCGCTCGCAGAGGAAATCGCGGCCGTCGGTGTCGAGCTGGAACGCCTCGCAGAGGATGCGTAGGGTGCTGTGATAGGTGTGCAGGGTGCGGTTGACGACGGGCGCGATGAGACGCTTGGGGTCGTGTTTGCAGAGGGCCTGCTTGATGACGGTCTTGCCTGTGCCCGGCTCGCCGACGACGAGGCATAGGCCACCCTGCTGGCAGTGGACGCGGAGCGTGTCGAAGACCTCTTGCTGATGCGCGAGGAGGGTGAGGTCGACGTGCTCGTGCTCATTCAACACCTGAGTCGGCGGGTGTCTGACTGGGTGTCATGACCATCCAGGCCATCGCACCGTCTGCTTCTGCGCGGTCGAGGACTACGCGGGCTTCGACTTCGCAATGCGCTCGAGCTCCGAAGCGACGGCCGCCTTGTCGATGCGTCCTTCGGCGACACCCATCGTCAGTTCGTAGAACGCCTCGGAGCCATGATCGAGAGTGATCCCGTTCAGATCGAGGAAAACCTGGGCGGCAAGCAGCCCCGCCCGCTTGTTGCCGTCGATGAAGGGGTGGTTCGAGACGATGTGAAACAGATAGGCCCCCGCCATCGCGAAGAGGCCCTCGTGCGCGTAGGCGCCACCGAACGAAGCCTGAGGCTGGGCCAAGGCCGACTCCAGGAGTCCACGATCACGCAGGCCCGCGCCGCCTCCGAAGCGAACGAGCTGAGCCTGGTGCAGCGCGAGCACCACCTCGACCGTGAGGAACTCGATCTCGGCAGAAGCGTCGCTCACTTCGCGAGCTTCCGATACGTCTCCTCGTGCGCGTCCATGAGCCGGTCCGCAGCGGCGAGCGCGCGGTCCATCAAGGGCGCCTTCCTCACCGGGCGGATGATGAGCGCCTCGCCGTCGGTCGTGACCTCGAGCGGAGTGTCCTTGTTGATGTCCAGCAGCTCCAGAATCGGGCGCTCGATGATGAGGCCTAGGCTGTTGCCGACCGCGGAGAGCTTCTTGACCATCATGGGTGCCTCGTTCTTACGTGCGTAACACGCTGAGTGTAACGCCACGGCGCGCGCCAGCGCCAGCTGCCGACGGTCGAGCCTCGACCACCCGACCGACCAGCGCTCGGTCCAAGAGGGTCGGGGACGCACAGCGGCCAATGTGCTCGCGGACCAGCGACCGCGCTGATGCGTGGAATGATCATTGCGCCGGGGGCTATCGGCGCGAGAGCCATGCGTCCACGTCAGCGACGTAGGACTCGAGATCGCCGAGGTGATTCTCGACGACGTCGCGGACGATGCGGAGGTCGACCACTTCGTAGCCGTGGACGACGACGTTCCTGAAGCCCGCCATCCGCGCCATCTCGGTGGCCCGGGTGGGCGCGAGCACACCGTGCTCGGCCAGCTTGGCGAACGCATCGCTGTTCGAGCGAGGCTCGCCGAGACCCTCTTCCGAGATCAGGTGGAACGCCACGTCGAGCGCCGCCTGGATCGCCAGCTGGAGGGTGTGCACCACGAAGCGCTCCTCGCGCAGGTCGGTGGAGATCCGTGTCGGGTCCGCCATCGTGCGGAGCTCGTGCAAGCAGCGCAGAACGAAGGCGAGCTTCTTCTGGACGAGCGCGACGTCGGTCATGACGCGACCCGACGCGCGCGGCGCAGCGCGGCCTCGCGGATGCTCGCCAGTCTCGGCACGAGGTCGAAGTACTCGTGCCGCTTGCGGACCTCGAACGCGATGCGGCGCGGGCGGTCGCGGTCCAGCACCAGCACCCCGTCCCGCAGCACGCGATGGACGAGCTCCACGTCGGCATCGTCGATGACGACGAGATCGACCTCCCGGCCGACCGCGCGCTCTAGGTAGAGCGCGAGCTCGGTCGGGAGATCCTCGAGGGTCCCGGACGCGGGCTTACCGCGCAGCACGGCGATGTCCACGTCGCTGTCCGGTCGCGCGCTCCCCCGCGCCACGCTCCCGAAGACCCAGGCCGCGACCACGTCGCCCCGCTCCGCGACGGCTCTCCGGACGGCGTCGATCGAAGGGTTCATCGGGACAACCATACCACGTGGAACCCAGGCGGAGCCTAAGGAGACCATCGCGCGGAAACTGGGCAATACGTGTCCGGGTGCGCCGACACACGGGTGGTGACCAACGCCAACGACGCCGCCATCACGATCGCGTGTGCCTGAGAGAGGACCAGCGAGTCGATGGTCAGAGCCAAGCCATGGGCGCGGGTGGAAACCGAACTCGACGGTGCTGCCTTCGCGTTCCCCGTTCCTGGGCGGTTGGTGCTGCTCGGCTCGGACCCAGCGGCGGTCGACTTCTACGACGCGCTCGGAGCCCTGCCCTGCGCGCCAGCGGCCTGGAAGGCGCCACCGGGAATGGTGGCGAGGGTGATCCCCGCCACGGTTTGTGCCACGATGTCCACCGTGGCTGCCGCGCTCCGAGACTGACACCATGCCGAAGCTGACCCGCGAAGAAGCAGAAAATGCCTTTCTCCAGACGTTCGAGCGGGCCGCGCCGCATGATCACGGTGGCGTGCTCGTGGGTGGCGTGCCGGTGGCGTCGAAGATCGAGCCGCCCAGCACGCTGGCCGAAGGCGGCCAAGCTCGAGCGCACGGCACCGGCAAGACTCGCTGACGGACGACCAGCGCTGCTGGCGCGGATTCCGGGCTTGCTCACCTAGCCGGGAGGGGGCGACCATCGGCTCGTGCAGCTCGGAAGCGCCCGTGTGAGTCGTCGTCGGCCAAGATGGCCGTCCCCCGACGCGCGTCGCTGGGTCGGCTCGGGCATGCTCATCGCCACCATGATGCTCGCCGCGTCCTGCGACCGCGCCATCGACGAGGCCACGCTCACCCGCGAGACCGAAGAAGCCCAGCAGGCCGAAGCCGCCGCACGGGAGCGCTTCGGGACCGGCGACGAGCGCACCGCGTGGACGCTCACGGTCACCGGGCGCGTCCCCTCCACCACGGTGCTCCCCTTCCGCGAGGTGGAGCGGCTCGCCACCACGGAGTACCTCGCGAAGCCCACCAACGAAGACGCGGACCCGCCGCCGGCGCGCTTCCGTGGGGCCCGGCTGGTGGAGCTGATGGCACGGGCGGAGGCGCCGGCGGATGCCGCGGAGGTCACGCTGGTGGCGAACGATGGCTTCCGAGCCACGTTCGCGGCGCCGGACGTGCGCACCTACCCGGTGATGCTCTCCATCCTGTGGGACGGCGTGCCCATCACGCGCAGTCGCGGCGGGCCGCTGCTCTCCACGGTGCCGAACTTCACCGAGCCGGCGATCGAGGAGCGGTACAACTACTCGTGGTGGGTGTTCTACGTGACGCACCTGGTGGTGGACACCGCCGAGGTCGCGCTGCGCATCGGGGACTGCACGCTCGGTCGGACGCAGCTGGCCGCGCTGCCCCCAGCCGAGGTCACGGTGCGCCACGGCTTCCGCGTGGGCTGGCCCAGCGGGGAGCTGCGCATCGCTGGCGTGCGCGTGCGGGACGCGCTGGCCGCGTGCGAGGCGGCCGTCGGCCCAGGCGACCGCGTGCGCGTGCGCGTGATGGCGCCGGTGCCGGACGGGGACGGTCACGCCGTGCGGCTCGACGCCCGGTCCATCGCGGACACCGACGTGCTGCTCGGGCTGCGCTTCGGAGCCGACGACCAGCCCATCCCGGCGCGGCTCGGTGGCCCGGTGGTGCTGGTCTTCCCGCCCGGCGTGAGCGGGCCGAGCCAGAGCGAGTGGCCCACGTTCGTGCGTGGCCTCGACGTGGAACGCGGGAGCGCACCATGAGACACGAGACCCGGCCGTTCCGCTCCATCGCCGCGCGTCTCTCGCTCACCACCACGGCGCTCGTGGCGAGCGTGCTCGTGGCGGTGGTGGCCGTGTGGACCACCAGCCAGCAGCGGGCCATCCGCGACGCCACGCAGCACGAGGCCAGCTCCATCGCCACCAGCCTCGCGGCGGCGTGGGCCAACGAGCTCATCGACGAGAACTGGAGCCAGATCCGCACCATGCTCAGCGTGGTCATCGAGCAGAGCCCGGACATCGTCTATGTGTTCGTGACCGACCGGCGGCAGCACGACCGGGTCATCGCGGCCGTGCCCGACGACCAGATCGACCGCTTCGTGCCCGACCTGGTCCCGCTCCGTACCACCGAGGCTGCGAACGCCGACACCCAAGACGCGCGCGAGCTCGAGACGCACCTGCTGCGCGACGTGACGTTCGAAGGGGAGCCGCGCGCGCGCCGGGGCGACCGCATCGTGGAGGTGGCGGCCGACATCCGCGCCTTCGAGGGGACCGAGAGCTTCGGGGTGCTGCGCGTGGGCATCTCCACCGCGCGCATCGAGCGCGTGCTGGCCGACACCGCGAAAGACGTGGTGCTCATCGCCGCGGGCTTCCTGGTGCTGGGGCTGCTCGGGTCGCTCTTCGTGGCCCAGCGCATCGCGAGCCCGGTCCGCTCGCTCGAGCGCAGCGCCGCGCGCATGGCCGAGGGAGACCTCGCCCATCGCGCGAACGTCCAGCGCACCGACGAGATCGGGGCGCTCGCGGCCACGTTCAACGACATGGCTGGCACGCTCGAGGCCAGCTTCGGGCGGCTGGAGGCCACCGTCACCTCGTTCGAGCGCTTCGTGCCGCGCAAGTTCCTGGGCGTGGTGGCGCCCGACGGCATCGAGAAGATCCGCGTGGGCGAGCGGGCCACGCGCACCATCACCATCCTGTTCAGCGACATCCGCGGCTACACCTCGCTCTCCGAGGCCATGAGCGCGGAGCAGATGTTCGAGCTGCTCAACGACTACCTCGCGCGCATGGGCAACGAGATCGACCCGCGCGGCGGCTTCATCGACAAGTACATCGGCGACGCGATCATGGCGCTCTTCGACGAGGAGCACACGGACGAGGCGCTGCTCGCCTGCCTCGCCATGCGCCGCTCGCTGGCCGAGTGGAACGTGGAGCGCAAGGCGCGTGGTGAGCCGCCCATCGACACCGGCATCGGCCTGCACCGCGGCGAGGTGATCATGGGCACCGTGGGCTACCGCAGCCGCATCGACTCCACGGTCATCGGCGACGCGGTGAACCTGGCCTCGCGCATCGAGGGCATGACCAAGAATTACGGCTGCGCCATCCTCGTGACCGACGAGGTGAAGGACGCGCTCCTGCACCCGGAGCGCTTCAAGATCACGCTGGTGGACGCAGCGGTGAAGGTGAAGGGCAAGGACATCGCCGTGGCGCTCTACTCGGTGGAGGAGCCCGCGAACGTGCCGAGGCCGGAGCTCGGCTGAGTCGCCGCTCGTGACGGTTGGCAAGGAGGGCAGTCGGTCCCTACACTCGAAGGATGCAGCCCATGCTGATCCACGTTCCGACGCTCGCTGAAGAGGTGGCGCCGTATCGGGCGCTCTCCGACGTGCAGCGCGCGGCAATGCTGAGAGCGGTGTGTCGAGCGGGGGCGCGAATGGCGCTGGCTCGTCCTGATGCGGCCGCCGTCCTCGCCTATCGTGACCCCGTGTCGCCCGAGACGGAGGCCGCGCTGGCTCGGCTCATCCGCGAGTTCCGGCGCTCATGAGCATGCCGGTCGCCCCGGTCGACCCACTCGATGCGGCGTTGCACCTCGGCGATCACATGAGTGCCGCGGGTGTCTCGTATGCCATCGGTGGCGCGCTGGCGTACGGTTGGTGGGCGGTCCCCCGCGCGACGATGGATGTCGACATCAACCTGTTCGTCGAAGACCAGCTGCTCGACGCAGCGCTCGACGCACTCTCGGCGGCGGGAGTCGAGTTCGTGCGCCCCGCAGCTCGCGCAGAGCACGAAGCACGCGGCATGTTCACCGCCATGCTCGGGCCGTTCCGAATCGATGTGTTTACGCCGAGCATTCCGTTCTCGATGGAGGCCGCACGCACCAAGGTCCTCATCCACATCGAGGGTCGCCCACTGTGGGTGCTCTCGGCCGAGGCCATCTGCGTGTTCAAGATGCTGTTCTTTCGCCCCAAGGACCTGGCCGACCTCGAGCGTTTGGTCTCGCTTCGCGCGGACCTCGACGGCGCCTATGTTCGGAAGTGGCTGGTGGACATGATGGGTGAGGACGACGTGCGCGTGCAGCGCTGGGACGAAGTCCTCGGCAGCTGAGCGTCGCGCCGCTCAGTCCGTGGCCTTGGCCCGCAGCGCCCCGGCCTTGTCGCGCAGCCCGGCGTTCGCGAACAGCCGCGCGGCCAACGTCCACGCGCGCCTGGCCCTCTCCAAGTCGCCGGCCTGCTGCGACAAGTCGCCGGCCAGCTCCACCGCCTCGATCACCGCGCGGTCCAGCACGGCCTCGTCGTTCACCCGTGCGCTCAATCGGCCCTCGTGCTCCGCCCAGCTGGCGCGGTCTTTGGCCACCACGGCGCACGGCAGACTCAAGGCGTGCAGCGCGGCCAGCGCGCCCACCTGGCCGAGCACGTCGGCCATGCGCCACGCCACCTCGAGCTCGCGCAGGGCTTCGTCGTAGCGGGCCTCGCGGATGAGCACCAGGCACAAGCCGCCCACGATGGTGGCCTCCAGCTGGGCTGCGCCCTGGCTCTGGCTGATGCCCAGGGCGCGGCGGTAGTGGGCCTCGGCCTCGGCCAAGTGCCCGGCACGGCGGTGCAGGTCGGCCAGGTTGTTGAGGGTGGAGGCCACGCCAAAGAGGTCGCCCACGCGCTCGAAGAGGGCCAGCGCTTCTTCCAGGTGGCCGGCGCTGGCGGTGGGGTCGTGGGGCGACGAGAAGCCCAGGCCCGCCAAGCTCGCCGCGGCCCCGTGCATGTCGTCATATGCGCGGCAGGTCTCGAGCGCGGTGAGGTATGCCCCGAAGGCCAGCGGGTGGTCTCCCCGCAGGGTGGCCGAGAAGCCGAGGCCCCGCATGGCGCGCGCGGACTCCACGCGGCGGCCCAGGAGGTCGAAGTCCTGCGCCGACTCGAAGAGCAGCGGCTCGGCGGCGTCCAGCTTGCCCAGGTGCACGTCCAGGTAGCCGCGCAGGTAGCGCGCGTGCGCCAGCTGGAAGGGCTGGTTGGCGAGCACGGCCAGGTCCAGCGCTTCGTCCGCCAGGCGTGACGCGCGGGTGAGGGCGCCCTGCTTCCACGCAGCCTCGGTGCGCATGAGCAGGTTGTCCACCCACTCCACGTGCTGAGGGTCGGCCTCGATGTCGATCAGCGTGCGCGAGTGCAGGTCCAGCAGCTGGAGCGAGCGCTCGATCTCACCGCGCTTGCGGCGCACGTCGGCGGCGATGCGCAGCGGGGCCACGGCCTCGCGCAAGCGGTTGGCCGCGCGCAGGTGCATGGCCAGGCGCTCGGCCACGTCCACCTCGCCGTCGGTGAGCTTGGGGCGCAGCACGTCGGCCACCGCGCCGTGCAGGTGCGGCCGCACGTCACGCTCGCGCGCGCTGCGCTCCAAGGCCTCGCGCAACATGCCGTGCACGAAGCACACCTTGCTCATGGTGTGGTCGAGCGGGTCCTCCAGCTCCATGAGCTGCGCGCGCAGCATCTCGCTCAGGAAGTCCTTGGGCACGGCCAGGCGCAGCACCAGGCACGCGCTGCGCCACTCGTCCACGGGCACTACGCGCCCGAAGGTGGCGGCCAACTCGAGCGCCACGCGGCCGTCCTCGATGCCCTCCACGGCGCGCGCCACGCGCTGCGTCCACACGCTGAAGAGGTCGTCGGGCAAGTCGGCGCTGGCCCCCTCGCGCAGGGCGAAGCCGCGCTTGCTCAGCTCCAGCACGCCGCGCTGCACCCAGTCGCCGATCAGCTGCGTGGCAAACAGCGGGTTGCCGGCCGTGCGCCGCGCGATGCTGGCCGCCAGCTCGCTCTCGAAGCGCAGCAGACTGGCCACCAGCGTGAGGTGCTCGGGTGGGTCCAGCGGGCCCACGCGGATCACGGTGACGTCGGAGCGTGCCTCCATGAGCTCCAGCTGCGCGCGCTCGGCCGGCCGCTCGGCGATGGCCTCTTCCTGCACGGTGAGCACGAACAGCAGCGGCAGCGGAGTGGCCGCGTAGTCCAGCACGTACTCCACGAAGTAGAGCGTGAGCGCGTCCCACTGCACGTCGTCGAACGCCACGATCAGCGGCCGCTCCGCGCTGGCTCGCTGCAGCAGCCGCGACAGCAGCGCGAAGCGCGCGGAGGGCTGCACCACGCGCACGGCGTCGGTCTCGTCCGCGCTGCTGGCGGGCGTGGCCAGCGCGGCCAGGCCCTCCCACTCGCGCTCGTCGTCCACGCCCTCGGCGCGAAGCAAACGGCGCACGCGCGCCAGCGTCATCTTGCGGTCGAGCCCGCGTGTGTTGAGGCGCTGCTCGGCCAGGCGCAGGAGCGCGTCACCGGCTTCGCTGTCGGGCTCGTGCTTGGCGCGCAGCACCTCGGCGCTGCCCACCTCGTGCGCGCGCTCGCACACCCACGTGGCCAGGCGCGTCTTGCCGAAGCCGCTGGGCCCCTCCAGCACCAGCACGTGCGGGCGCGCCTCGTGGCGCACGCGCCGCAGCGCATCCCACATCTGATCGCGCGCCACCTGGCGGCCCACCAGCGGCACCTCGCGCACACCGAACAGCCCGAGGCCTGCTCCCAGCAGCGTGTCCGGAAGCGGCTCCTGCGCGGTCATCCAGCGCTCGGGAGTGGGTGGCGCCTCACTCGGCTCCCACAGGCTCTCGTCCGGCTCGAAGGGGATGATGTCGGTGATGACGGTGGGCTGCGAGCGCGCCGACGTGTTCGAGACCTCCTGCAGCTGCGTGGAGAGCGACACACGCTGGCTGTCGGGGGGTGGCACGCGCGGAGGACGCTCGCTGACGGTGCCGTCGTTCGTGATTTCGATGGGCGCCGAGGGCTTCGACTCGGCCTCGCCCATGACGGTCATGGTCTGCGTGGCCACGACCTCGCCGGTTTCCCAGGGCGACGGGCCGGGCTCGTCGCTGGGCCGCGGCGGAAGGTCGCTTGCGGGCAACCCGGCCACCAGCTTGTCCAGCGCGTACAGCGCGTCGGCAGCGCAGCGATAGCGAGCCATCGGGTTCTTCGCCAGCAGCCGGCGCACCCAGTCTTCGTAGCCATCCGGCACCAGGAAACGGGGCACCAGCGGGAGCGGGATGGAATGCAGGTGCGCCTGCGCGTGCTCGGCCTCCGTGCGCGCATCGAACGGACGGCGCCCCGCGGCCAGCTGATACGCCAGGCAGCCCAGCGCATAGAGGTCGGTCCACGGACCGAAGTCGCGCATGGCCCCGCGGAACTGCTCGGGCGCCATGTAGGCCGGCGTGCCTGCGGCGCGCGTGCGGCCACCCGCGTCGTCCTGCGTGATGACGTGCGCCAGGCCGAAGTCGGTGAGCTTCAGGTCCGGCGGGTAGTTGGGCGCGCGCCGCACCCACAGCACGTTCGCGGGCTTCAAGTCGCGGTGCACGATGCCGCGCGCGTGGGCGTGGGCCAGCGCCGTGAGCAGGCGCGCCAGCACGGCATAGGTGGCGTCCCAGGTGACGGCCGGGTAGGCCGACGCCAGCGTGCCCTCGGCCAGCTCCATGACCAGGAAGGGGCTGCCCGCCACCAGGCGCCCGCGCGCTTCGTAAGCCGCAGCGGGTGTGATGACGCCGTGGTCCAGCACCGACACGATGGCGTCGTGATTCAGCCGGGCGACGGCGCGCACCTCACGGCGGAAGGTGGCCAGCGAGCGAGGCTCGCGCGCGCGCTCGAGCGACAACACCTTCACCGCGACGGGCTGGCCACGCTGCAGGTGCACCCCGCGCCAGACGGCACCCATTCCGCCCTGACCGATTTGGTCTTGGAGATAGAACGCTCCCAGGCGGACGGGATGCCCCATGGGCCGACGGTATCACGGGCGGGGGGCCGCGTGGCGCGCTTCGATGGCCTGCACCTCGGCGTCGATCAGGCGCTGCAGCATGCGTGGGAACGGCCACATGAAGAGGTACGCCGGGCCCGTGAACTGCAGCAGGATGTACGCGTGCAGCGTAGGGTCGGCCGCCGCGCGTGGGCCGTACACGTCGGCGTAGGCGCGCAGCGTCTCTTGGTAGGCCCGCCACTCGATCCACGCCCGCCCCATGGCCATGCCCACGGGCAGCACCGGAAGGCCGTAGATCAGCGTCATGCCCAGCACGCCGTAGCGCCGGAACTGGCGCAGGTGCACCGCCTCGTGCCGCAGCGTGATGTAGCGCGACTCGTCGCTGCGCGTGTCCCATGACGTGGGCAGGTAGATGGTGCGGCCCAGCACGGTGGTGTAGGTGCTCACGTAGGCCGACTGGCCGCCCAGCGTGAGCCCGCGCAGCAGCTTGTCGATGCGCTGCGACCACGGGTGGTCTTGCTTCTTCACGATGCGCAGGCCCGGGAACTCCGCGCGAAGCTCTTCGAGATACGCGTCGGTGCGCGGCGAGGCGGTGCAGGCCGACGGCGGCCGCGAGCTCACGGCGTGCTTGCCCCGGCCGGTGCTGCGGGCTTTGGCTTCTGCGCGGCGGGCTTGCTGGTGGCCCCAGGCTTCTGCGAGGCGCCGTTGTTGTCGAGCTCCACCACCAGCGCGAACAGCATGGCGATGGGCGGCGCGAAGAGCAGCGGCAGGCTGGTCCAGGCGGTGTCTTCTGGCGCGCCGAAGACGCTGAACGAGACCTGCGCCGGGATGAAGCGCACGGCGGCCCAGTAGAGCGCGGCGCTCACCGCCAGGCCGAACACGCCCTTGAGCAGGCTCTCGAGCCAGGCCTCGTGCAGCCACGGCGGCCGGCCCGCGACGATGCCCGCGGTGGCACCCGTGCCCATGGCGATGGGATCCCCGAGCAGGTCGCGCGCCACACGCCAGCCCAGCCCGAAGTGGAAGAAGCACGCGACCAGGATGCCGAGCGCGAGGCCCTTGAGCAGGCCGAACAGGATGCGTTTCTGCACGCGTCGAGGGTAGCAGCCCCGGGGGCCCATGGGCAGCCCAGTGCTACTCGGGCCGAATGCGCGGCCGGCCCGCGTCGCGCTGGACCTCGGCGGGGTAGGGGCAGTGCCGGCAGCCGCTCCCGCAGCAACGCTCGCGCGCGGCCAGCGCGGCCGCGGTCATCACGAAGAGGCCCGAGCTGGGGTCCAGGTAGCCTTGCTGGCCCCGCGCCTCGGCTTCGTCATGCGCGCGCTGCGCTGCCGCCGGGATGGGCGGATCGTGAGCAGCCCGCACGCTAGCCGCGGCCCGTGCGGTAGCGGTCGGTCCAGCGTGGCAGCGCCGGCGCGCGGCTGGTGAAGGGACCCAGGTCCGTGGAGCTCAGCGTGTGGATGAACAGCAGGCGCTGCCCACGGCGCTCGCCCTCGGCGTGCCGCAGCATCTGTGCGAAGGCCTTGGCGGTGTACGTGGGGTCCAGCTCGATGTCCTCCGAGAGGGCCAGCTCGCTCGCGCGCGTGGCGGCGTCATCGGGCTGACCGTAGCCCGCGCCGCGGCTCTCGTCGGTGATGGTCACCAAGCGCTTGGCGGCCTCGGCCACGCGCGGGAAGCGCGGGTCGCGCGCGTGCAGGTCGTGCACCACGCGCTCGATCAGGCCGTCCACCATGGCGCGCGGAGCTACCAGGCGGGGCGTGACTCGCGCGGCGATGATGGGCACGCGCAGGCCCCCTGCGGCCAGCCCCACCGCGAACCCCACGGCGGTGCCGCCGCTGCCGAGCGCCATGTAGATGGCCTGCGGCTCGGGCGTCTGTCCGGCGTCGATCTGGGCGACCAGCTCGAGGCCCGCGTCCACGTAGCCGAGCGCCCCCAGTGGGGAAGTGCCGCCATGCGGGATGAGGTAGGGCCGCCGGCGCGAGAGCCGCAGGCGCGCCATGACGCGCAGCAGCTCTGCGGGCGCGAGCGCCGAGTGCCGCACGGGGTGGTGGGTGGCCCCGGCGCCGAGGCCCGCCAGCAGGTTGCGCTCCACGTGCGAGGTGAAGGGCTGCGGGACCAGCACGCCGTGCACCGCGAAGCCGTGCCGCGCGCCGTGAATGGAGGTGGCTAGCACGTGGTGCGAGCCGAACGCTCCCACCGTGAGCAGCGTGTCGGCACCCTGGGCCGTGGCCTCGCCGATCAAGTAGGCTAGCTTGCGCGCCTTGTTGCCGCCGTAGTGCTGCGCTGAGCGGTCATCGCGCTTGATGAACAGCTCGGTGCTGGTCATGCGGCTGAGACGCGGGAGCGCGGTGACCGGGGTGGGCAGCGGGCCCAGCAGGTCGGCCCGCACCAGTGTGTCGAGTCCGGGGAAGCGTTGTGCGAGCGTGTGGGTCATGAGGCGGGCGTCTTGGGCGGCTTCTCCTGAGGCTTGTCAGGCTTCTCGCCCTTGTCCAGCTTCGGGTGCTTGGTGGTCGCTGGGCTCGCCCCGGCGCCCTCCTCACCCACCGTGGTTTCGCGCGGCCGCGCGGCCTTGGCCTCTAGCGTCGCCAAGTGCGCCTCCGCGCGCTCCAGCAGCTGCCCCTGGAAGGCCGACGCGAAGCTGGCCGAGAGCAGCCTGCCGCGTACCTGCCAGAGCTCCGGGTCCACGGGGTCGCGCAGCACCTGTGGCTCGCACTGTGGCGTGGTCCACGGAGACGCCAGCACGGCGTCGCGCAGCGCGCGGCGGATGTCGGCCGCGTTGCCCTTGCTGCCGAGCCGCAGCACCACCTCCTGCACGGTGTCGCCCTCTTCGTCGCTCACGATGGGGATCTGCATGAGCATGCGGTTTGGCACGGCCACGCGGTGCCCCTTGCTGTCGCGCAGCCAGCTGGAGCGCAGGCCGATGCGCTCCACGGCGCCGGAGAACTCGTCGGAGCGGATCCACATGCCGCGCCGGATACGCCGCTCGAACACGATCACGATGCCGGCGATCAGGTCGGGCATGACGTCGCGCATGGACCAGCCCAGCGCGGCGCCGCTGGCCATGAGGATGAAGTAGACCACCCAGCGGACGTTCGCGGGGACCACCTGGATGACGAGCGCCAGCGCGATGAGCAGCGCCAGCAGGCGCGCCGCGACCTGCACGAAGGACAGCAGCGTGGGCAGCCAGCCGTCCCGCAACAGCCGTGCGCGCAGTCGCTCGATGACGCCTGAAATCAGGGCCATGAGCGCGAGCAGCGCGAGCAGGCCGAGCGGGCCAATGCCTCCCGTGGGAATGCCGGGGATGATCTCGCGCAGGCCCTCCCACGGGTCGCCCACCTCGGTGGGTGGCACGAAGGGCATGGGCACCTGCACGAAGGTGGTGGTGGGCGCGGGTGGCGGTACGGGTGCGACGACCGGTAGGACACCGGCGTCAGCGGGCACACCGGCGTCGACCACCAGGGCAGCGGGTGCAGCGACGCTGGCGTCCGGCGGGCCGGCGTCCGGCAGCGCTTCGCTGGGCACACCGGCGTCCATGGCCTCGCTGGCTGCCGACGGGGCCGCGAGCGGCGTGGGGGCCGCGCTGGGATCGGTGGTGTCGGTGTGGGGTGGGTCCTCGGCGGCCTCGCGGTCCGCGTCCGCTTCGACTCCGACGGGGGGCTCGCTCGGCTCGCTGTCGCGGCCTTCCGGAGCGCCCGCTTCTCGGGCTGTCGCGTCGGCTTCGCTGACGGAGCCCTCGTCCTGCACAGGCACCCCCGCGTCGCGGGCTGCGGCGCGTCGTCGCCATGCGGGGCGCGCCGGTGCGTCGGCGGCGTCCGCCTCGGTGTTCCGCGCGGGCGCAACCCCTTCGGGCGGCGGGGTCTGTGCCGACAGCGGCGTGACCATGCCGAGCACCGTGAGCAGCGCGATGCAGCGGCCCACGAGGAGCACTCGGCAAGGGGTGAGCGAGGCGCGCACGGTCATCGCACCCAGCCCTTCTCGATGAGCACACGCGCCAGCGCGCCGCGCAGGTGCACCTCCACGCGGTAGACCTGACCGTCCATCTCTTCGAGGAGGCCCAAGTGCGCCAGCCGCGCCAGCTCGGCATGCGCCGTGCCTTGGTCGATGCGGAACAGGTGCGCCTGCACGCGCGGGTGCATCCAGCCCTGGCGCATGATCTGGTAGAGCGTGATCAGCACCTCGTCCGGAAGCCGCGAGAGCGCCGCATAGGGCGAGGGCGGCACGCGACCCACGCGCACCAGCTCGTCGTTCTGCACGCCACGGATGGACGCCAGCCAGAGCCGCAGCGCGTCGCGCACCAGACCACCGCTGGCCGCGTGCAGCTCCTGGAAGTAGTGGTCCATGGGCCCACGCAGGCGGCTGGCCGAGCGCGCCAACCAAGCCTCGAAGCGCGAGTCCCCGTCCACGCTCTCGAACGCGGTGCCGAGCCCGCTGTGGCTGGCGCGGTCCATCACGGCCCCGCGCAGCGCCTCCGCCGAGAGCGGCTCGAGCCGGATGCGGTCGGGGAAGGCGTCGGCCAGAGGCGCCACGCTACTGGCGTAGCGGAAGAACACTTCGTCGGCGTGCAGCAGCCAGGCGTGTCGGCCGCCGTCGGCGATCACGATGTCCGCAAAGCGGCGCAGCGCCTCGAAGCCGCCCGGCTCCATGCTCAGCAGCCAGTGGACACCATCCACCACCACCAGCTGGCCCTCGGAGCCACCGCGCACCACCTCGTCGAAGACGTTCGCGTCGCTGGGCGCGGTGAGCGTCACACGCCTCACGTGCTTGAATCGCCCGGTGCGCACGATGGCGTTCGACACGGCGGCCTTGCCCACGCCGTCGATGCCCACCAGCACCACGCTGCGCATGCGGCCCTTCACGCGACGCGCCAGGATCTCCTGCGCGTGGTGGATCTCGCGCTCGCGCCCGAGCAGCACGTCGCCGGCCTCCATGGTGTCCGCCGAGAAGAGCCGCTTGTAGATCACGGGCAGATCCGCGCGTGGAGCCGGGGCCGCAAAAGCCTTCGGGTCCATCGCGGGCGGCCGCACCACCCCCTTGACGCCCAGCGTGTCGCGCCAGCGCTCGTAGCGCTCTTCGCCGGCGATGAGCCGCAGCGAGCCCATCACCTGCCGGCGCAGGCGCGCCAGCGCTCCTGGCAGCTGCTCTGCCCGGTGGCGCAGCTTGCGGCTCTCGGTCTCGCGCTTGAACTCGCGCAGGCGCGCCCGTGAGAAGTCCCCGGCGGCCAGCAGGCTGCGCAGCTCGCGCAGCTCTTGCTGCACGGCCTCGCGCAGGCGTGCCCCGAAGAGGGCCGGCCAGGTGGCCGAGCGCGAGACGAAGTCGTCCATGATCGCCTTGTGGCGTTCGAGCGGCACCCCGATCATCTCGGCCAGCAGCTCGCGCACCTCGCGCGAGACCTTCTCGTCCGCCACCACGTCCAGCTCGCTGGTGGCCAGCTCCGTGTTGAACGCCAGCTTGCGCTCGAGGTCCTGCAGCGCGGTCAGCAGCGGCTGCACGTGCCGCGCGATCTCATGGGTGGTCGCCCGCAGCTCCGGGCCGATGTGCGCGTCGATGCGCGCCTGCACGATGTCGCGGAACGCCACCTCCACGGGCTCGAGCGCCGCGGGCAGCTTCCACTCCCCGGTGCCGACGTGCCCCTCGAGCACGTCGTAGCGGCTGGTCAGTGCGCTGGCCGACACGGTCAGGGCGTCCAGCAGCGGCGCCACCTTGGACTCGTCGCGCAGCTCGTCGTGCAGCTGCAGCACCACGCGGCTCGCCTCCGAGCCCGCGCGCTCCGCCTCCTCGGTGAGGAGCCTCACCTTGGCGGCCAGCGCCTCTCCGCCCTGCTCCACGGCGAGCGCCTCGTGGAACCCGCGCAGCGCCTCGCCGAGGGCCTGCTGCACGCGCTCCACCTTCTGGTAGACGCGGCGCTGCAGCTCCCCCTCGAGCCGCTGGCTGTGGTCCACCATCACGTCCTTGACGCGCGCCTCGAGCCCCACGAGCTCCAGCTCCATGGCCAGCATTCCGTAGGTGGCGGCGCTGGCGCGACGGTGCGCCACGATGTCGGCGCTCAGCAGCTCGATGGCGCGCAGGCGGCGGGCGAACACGCGGCTGCTGCGGCGCTTGCGGGACGGCAGGTGATAGGTGCCGTAGACGGCGGTGTCGCGCTTCAGCGACTTGAGCCCGGCGGCCAACGCGGTGGCAGTGCGCAGCGTCCCGTCCTGAGCGATGCGCCGCACCTCCTCGAGGCCGATGGCCAGCTCCTCCTCCACGTCGGCACGCAGCGCCTTCAGGCGCGCCTCGACGTCCACCACCGCGCGGGGGCGCTCGCTGTCCGCCTCCGCCCCCGGGGGGGTCTCCACGGCGGGGCGTGCGGCGTCGTGGTCCAGCTGTGCGGCCAGCGCGTCGTAGCCGCGCACGATGGCATCGAAGATGCTGCGCGTGCGGTTGGCGAGGTGACGATCACCCTGCACGAACAGCGCGATCAGCGCCTGCAGCTTGTCGGGGGCGGTCCCGCTCAGGTGGAAGCGGCCCAGCTCACGCAGCGCGAGTTCGCGCGTGGGCTCGGGCTGCCCCAGCAACCGCAGCCCTCGGCGTTTGGTGTTCAGGGCGGCTCGCTGCACCGACTGCAGCAGCGTCTCGTCGTTGCGCCCCGAGAACGACTGCGGGTCGTAGGGCACCGTGATCACCTGCGGGAGGTTGGCCACGATGGTGTCGAGCGCCTCGACGATGTCCTCGGGCTTCCATGTCACCTGCGTGATGCGCGAGCCGCGACCCAGCACGATCCCGCGCCACCGCTCGGCCAGCTCGGCCTGCTCGCTGCGCAGGGCGGGCGCGGCGTCACTCGCGCGCTGGTCCTTCACGCTGCGCGCGCGCACCACCAGGCGCCGGTGATGGCGCAGGAACTCACGGCGCAGCGCACGCAGGTAGGCCTCGGCGTCGGCGCGCCACTCGCGCAGAGGCCCGGACGACACGTCACGCACGATGGCGTGCAGGTCCAGCTCGAGGTCCTTCACGCGCTGGTCGAGCGCGGCCGAGCCCGACGTGAGCGACTTGCCCCACGGGTTCTTGCGCTCCTGCTCGGGCCACGTGGCGAGAGCGTCGTCGGCGCGGCCGTCCTCTGCTGCAGAGGCGGCGTGGGGGCGCGAGCTGGTGGTGGTGGGAGGCGGCGGAACGCTCAGGTGAGGCAGGTCGGCGTCGCCGGTCGCCACCGTGGCCTTGCCCTCGCCCGCCAGGCTGATGGCCAGCTTGAAGAGCACCGGTCCGAACAGCTCGTTGAGGGCGATGCCGCCCATCACCATGGTGCCGAGCGCGATCCCCTTTTCGCCGTGGATGCCCATGAGCTGGTTCGCCAGCGCGAGCGCAACGCCGGCCTGCGCGATGAACCCCAGCCAACCGTACTTCACGGTGTTGGGCGGGGCCCCTCCCAGCCGCGCGCCCGTCTTCACGCCGATGTAGATGGAGAAGAAGCGCAGGGTGCACAGGCCCATGGCGAAGGGCAGGGCCTGCTGTAGCTGCTCGATGTGCAGGCGCGCACCCGCGATGGTGAAGAACACCACGAAGGTCGGGAGGGACAGCTGCTCCACCTTCTCGATCAGGTGCTCACCAGCCTTGCTGAAGTTCCCCACGATGAACCCCAGCGTCAGGAACATCAGCAGCTTGTCAGCGTGTACCTGGTCGGCCACGAGCGTGGCCGTGTAGACCACACCCACCAGGAAGATCATCAGCTCCTTCCCCACGAAGCGCAGGTACAGCACCACGCCGAGGCCGAGCACCAGGCCGAGGCCCACGCCGCCGCCCACGTGCTGCGCGAGGTAGGTCCCAATCGAGACGACCTGCTCGCCTGCGATCTTGGCGGCGAGGAACTTGCCGACCACGAACGTGACGATGACCAGCACGTCTTCGAACACGATGGTGTTGAGCACCGTGCGGCTCATGGGGCCCTTGGCCCCCGTCTCGCTGATGATGGCGAGGGCCGCTGCGGGGGAGGCTGCGAACGCGATGGCCGCCACCACGATGCCGAGCCCCAGCGCCTCCATGGGCGAGGCGAGCCCCAGACCGGGGAGCGCAATGGCCGGGATGAAGCCGCTGATCAACACCACGAAGGCCGTCACCGACAGCATCACCAACGTGTACTGGCCCGCGATGATGGACAGCATCACGCGCATGCCCTGACGCACCGCCGCGAGCTTGAGTTCACCACCCGCGCTGATGGCGATGAGGGCGATGGCCAGCGTGTCGAACAGGCTCAGCTGCTGGATCACGCTCTCGTTCAGCACGCCGCGGTCGAACGGTGCCCAGGGAGCTTCGACGCCAATCCACGACGCGATATGGGGCGCGAGCGAGTGCGCGATGGAGGGCCCGAAGAAGAGCCCGGCCAGCAGGTAGCCTGTGATGTGCGGCAGGCGCACCACCTCGGCGAGCTGCCCGATGGTGTAGCTGCCCAGCACCACGAACCCGAGCGCGAGCATGCCGGTGGGGTCGAGGTCTCCCACCATGGCCGTGCCGGCCCACTGGTGCAGGAAGATCAGCACCACGACCAGCGCGACCACGATCACGAGCTGCAGCAGGGAGCGGCCCTCGTGGTGTCCATTGGACGGCTGCGTGGAGGGAGGCTGGCTCATGTCAGCGCTTCCAGAACCCGGGCACGAACAGTGCGAAAATGGTGAAGAACTCGAGGCGCCCGAGCAGCATGCCCAGCGAGAAGACCACCTTGGTCACAGGCTGGTAGTGGGCGAAGTTGTCGGCGTGACGCACCGCCGTGACGTCCCCCATGGCCGGCCAGACCAACTCGTGGAAGGGAGCCGGCCCCATGTTGCTGAGGCAGGTGAGCATGCCTCCGAACGCCGTGGGGACCGGGCAACCCTCGATCCAGCACACCGCGAAGGCGCCGCCCGCCAGGCAGCCCATGTAGATCAGGAAGAAGGCGGCCACGTCCGCCAGCACCTCGTTCTCCACCACGGCCCGGCCCATGCGCACGTTCAACATGGTGCTGGGGCGGAAGCTCTTCTTCACCTGCGCCACGGACTGCTTCACCAGCAGCACCACGCGCTCTACCTTCAAGCCACCGGCCGTGGAGCCACTGCAGCCGCCGATGAACATGATGAAGATCATCAGGCCGAAGGCCGGCGAGGGGTAGACGGTGTAGTCGTCGGTGGTGAAGCCCGTGGAGGAGACCGTGGTGCCCACCAGGAACAGAGAGCGGCGGAAGGCCAGCTCGAGCTGCCCGTGCACCCCGCTGCTGTAGAGCATGGCCGTGATGGCCAGCGTCGCGCCCACGACCAGCGCCAGGAACACCTTCAACTCGACGTTCTGGAGGACCCGCCGCAGGGAGCGGTCGCGAAACAGCGCGTAGTAGAGGGCGTAGTTGACGCTGGCCACGACCATGAAGATGGCGATGACGTACTCGGCTGCTGGGTTCTGGAAGGCGCCGATCGAGGCGTCGCGCGTGGAGAGACCGCCCGTGCCCATCGTCGCGAACGAGTGACACAGCGCGTCGAAGGTGCTGATGCCCGTCAGGCGGAGCGCGATCACGAGGACGATGGTGAGCAACGCATAGAGCTTCCAGAGGACCACGGAGGTCTCGGCGATGCGCGGCCGTAGCCCCTCGGCCGTGGTGCCCGGCACCTCGCCCCGGAACATGTGCTTGCCACCCACGCCCACGTTCGGGAACACCGCGACGAAGAGGACCACGATGCCCATCCCGCCGAGTCCCTGGATCATGGAGCGCCACAGCAGGAGCGGCCGCGAGAGGCGCGCCTCGATGTCGGTGATGACCGACGCGCCCGTGGTCGTCAGGCCGCTGACGGTCTCGAAGAACGAGTCGGTCGCGCTCATGTCGGCGCCGTAGAGGAAGGGCAGGCCTCCCACTAGGCTCGCCGCCAGCCAGATCAAGCACACCGCCAGGATGGCCTCTCGGCGCGAGAACTGCGCCCGCTTGCGCGTCTCGCCCGTCTCGCCCACCCACGCCATCAGCGCGCCCAGCACCAGCGCGCTGCCACCCGCCAGGCCCAGCGCGAGGTAGCCCTCTCGGGCGTCCGGCTTGCTGGGGTCGGGCGCGACGAGCTCGAAGAGGAACGCCGTCACCAAGCACAGCCAGATGCACACGCCGAGCCCGATGACCACCGCGCCTGCCGGCCGGAAGACCGCGCGGTAGTCACGCTCGTTGTGCCGTGCCACTAGCCCGTAGACCAGCGCGGCGGTGCCGAGCAGCAGCAGCGTGCTCTCGTGGTGCGCGAAGGGGAGCTCGGGGCGCAGCCCGGTGAGCACGGCATAGCCCAGGAGGAACGCCCCCACGAACAGCCCGAGGGCTCCGCTCTGGCGCACGCGCCGAAGGTCCATGGGGCGCTCGCGCTTCAACTGTGCCTCGGTCGGAAGAGCCGCTCCACCGCCTTGCGGGCGTGGCTCTTGGTCATGACGATGACGCGGTCACCCGCGCTCAGCTTGGTGCTGCCGTGCGGGATGACCACCTGGTCGCCGTGGATGATGGCGCCCAGCAGCGCGCCGTGCGGCAGGAGGTCACGCATCTTGGTGAGCTCGCGGCCCACGGCAGGGCTCTGCGAGCTGACGGTCAGCTCCACCACCTCGGCCTGGCCGTCCTCCAGCACCGTGAGGCTGTGCAGCATGCCGCCGCGCGAGAGGCGCAGGATGTGGTCGCTCGCCACCGTGCGTGGCGAGAGCACGATGTCGATGCCCAGCTGCTTGTAGATGGGCACGTAGTCCGCGCGCTGAACCGTGACCGCGGTTCGTGAGCAGCCCACGCGCTTGGCCAACAGCGACGCCATCAGGTTGACCTCGTCCATGGCCGTCACGGCGCAGAAGAGGTCATAGGAGTCCACCTCCTCTTCTTCCAATAGGCCCTGGTGCGTTCCGTCGCCGTGCACCACGTCGATGCCCTCGAGCTCCACGCTGATGGCCTCGGCCGTGTCGCGGTTCTTCTCGATGAGCATGACCTTCGCGCCGGAGCGCTTGAGCTCACGCGCCAGCGACTTGCCCACGACTCCGCCGCCCACGATGCACACACGCCGCGCCTCGCGCGTGCGGCTGAACTGTCGCTCTGCGGCCAGCACGCCATCCGGCGATCCGATCAAGTAGACCCGGTCACCGCGCTGGAAGACGTCGTCGCCACCGGGCACCTCCAGCACTCCGTCGCGAACGATGGCGGCCACCAGCGCGTTGGTGGGCAGGTCGATGCTCTTGAGCGCCTTGTTGAACAGGCGCGACTCGCCCTGTAGCTCGATCTGCACGAGCTCCACGCGGTCCTGCGAGAGGTCGATGACGTCGCTGGCGCCGTGCGAGCGCGCCACCCGCGCCAGCTCCTGGGCCACCAGCACGCGCGGGTTGATCACCACGTCCACGCCCAGCAGCCCGTAGCGAATGCCCTCGGTCCAGTTGGCCCACTCGTCACCCTGGGCGCGCGCCACCGCCTGCTTCGCGCCCAGCTGCTTGGCAGCGAGCGCGGCGATGAGGTTCACCTCGTCGTGGTTGCTGACGGCCACCACGATGTCGGCGCGCGACACTCCCGCGCGGTCCAGCACCTCTTGGCTCGCGCCGTAGCCCACGATACAGGCCACGTCGTAGTGCTCTTCGGCGTAGGCCACCGCCTCGGCCGAGGCGTCTACCGCGACCACGTCGTGACCCTCGTGGTCCAGCACGCTCAGCAGGTGTCGTCCGACTTCACCAAGGCCAATCACCACGATGTACATCAGTAGCCGTCCTCGCGAGGGTCGCTCGAGTCCACGCTCTCGCGCGGCAGCTGGGGTGGGCGCGGTAGCGCGATGGACACACCCACGGGCACCACGCCGTGCGGGGCCCCGTCTTGCTCACCGTCGGGGATCCCGTCGCCGTCTTTGTCCGCGTCGGCGCTGTCCGCCAGCTCGCGGTCGAGATCGCCGGCGTCCACCAGCAGCGCCCGCAAGATGCGCGGGGCGACCAGGTCGTTGAGGATCACCGACCCGAGGATCACGGAGTACGCGATGTCGATGGCGGTGGTCTCCGGGAAGATGCGCTCGTAGACCAGGCGGAACGACACGGCCATGGCCACCGTGACCGAGCCGTGCGCCAGGAGGCCGCGGTAGAGGTCGCGGCGCAGGTCGCTGCCGCGCGCGCCGATCCAGCTGCCCAGCCACTTGCCGGCCAGCCGCAGCCCCACGAAGACCACCAACCCGATCAGCGTGGGCAGCCAGGGGGAGGGCTTCCAGAGCGTGCCCGCCAGGATCATGAGGACCAGCGCCATGGGCTTCTCGGTGCTCTGCAGCGTGGCGCGGATGCGTCGGCCGCTCTTGCTGAGGTTCACCAGGAAGATGCCCAGCACCACGTTCACGGCCAGCGGGCTCAACCGCAGGAAGTACGCGGCCCCCGACGCGAACGTGATGATGCCCACCAGCGCCAGGAAGCGACCGTTCTCGGACTCGTCGGCGCCCATGAAGGGCGTGAACAGCGCGCCGAGGCCAGCCCCGAGCCCCAGCGTGATGAGCCACCACTCGGCGGCGTCGCTGGTGCCTTCGGAGCTGCCGTGGAAGACGGCGAACACCACGCTGAACGCGATGATCACGAGCACGTCACCGAAGCGCGCCGCGCGGCTCAGCAACGGGGCGAGGGTCCCCTGGATCTGGTAGCGCCGGCTCAGCAGCTCGAAGGGCGCGGCCGAGTCGGCTGCGGCACAGCACGCCAGCACCGACGCACACACGCCGGCCGTGCGGGAGTCCACCTCACCAATGAAGCCGCTGGTGAGCATCAGGTAGGACGCCGCGCCCGTCAGCGTTCCGGCCAGCACATGGTGCAGCAGCACGATGGACCAGGTGGCCCCGGTGGACGCGCGCAGCTCGTCCGTGTCGAACTGCGTGCCGCGCAGCAGCCCAACCCAGCCGGCCGCGAGCGCGATCACGGGAAAGAGCGAGCTCAGGTTGTTGAGGGCGTGCAGCTGCGGCACCTCGGGGCCCAGCAGGTAGCCGAGCAGCAGGTACTCCACCCCAGCCAGCACGAGGAAGCGGCGCTGCACGCGCTCCACCAGCGTGTTGGCCACCAGGTAGCAGAAGCCCACGGCCAGGATCCCGATCACGATGGTGAACGTGCCCCCGCGTCCGCCGGTCTCGACCGCGTGGCCCGTGGGCCCTTGGAGCGCGTCGCCCACGGCCAGCGCCGCGTCGAGCGTCAGCCCTGCGTCTGGGATCCCGCCGTCCAGCAACCCGCCGAGATCTGCGGTGCCCGCGTCCACAGGGGCTACGCCGAGGTCCAGCGCGGCCTCGAGGGGGGCCAAACCGATGTCGCCGACGCCTGAGTCGCCAGCGGCTTCCACCGCGGCGGCACCCCATTCCATCGGCAATCCGGCGTCCGTGACCCCTGCGTCAGGCGCTGGTCGCCGCTGCGAGAGCACCCGAGCGGGCGCGAGCGCAGCCGCAGCTGCCAAGGCAGCCCAGCGCTTGTAAGGAAGAGCACTCATCGGTTCGGGTCAGTGTGACCCGAAGCGCCCCCAAAAGGGAAAGTTGCGGACCTCTCCGTGGGGCCCGCGGCCGAGGCTCACGCGGGGCGCTTGCGGATGCCGTCCAGCACGATGCGGACCAGCATGGTGCCCAACTCGGCAGGCGACAGGTCGATGCGTCCGTCGAGGTAGAGCAGCCCCAGCGCCTCCACGGCACCGACCACGGCGGTGGCGGACACGCGCGGATCCGGCACATCGAGCAGGCCGTGCTCCACGGCCACCACCGAGAGCGCGATGGCGGCGTCCGACAGGTCGCGCGAGAGCTGCCCGATGCACGCGCGCGCGCCCACGGACGGCGCTCGATGTTCCTGCAGGTAGAGGCGCACCACGTCTTGCATGGTGCTGGCGGCGATGGCGATGTGCGCGCCCAGCGCCACGTACGCAGCCGTCACGTCCGCGTCGGTCTTGGCCACCTCGAGCGCGCCGCGGCAGGCGCTCATACCTTGGCGGATCTGATCGGCCAGCGGGCTCATGATGGCCGCGACCAGGTCCTCCTTGTCATCGAAGTAGCGGTAGAAGCTGCCCTTCGCGACACCCGCCTCACGAGTGATCTCGTCGATGGTGACCGTCTCGATGCCGCGCTCGAGGAACTGTCGGAGACCAGCGCTCACCAGGCCGGCGGTGCGCTCGCGCCGATTTTGGTCGCGCTTGCCACCCACGGGGCCTGGACGCTCCTTGGGGATCTTGTGGGGGGATGACATCGGCCGGGAGCATATCAAAAGCCGACCTTCACGCGGGTATTGACAAACGCTGACGTGAAGGTCACTCTAAATAGGTGACCGATTGGTCGCGTTACTGTGGGACACGCTCCCACACGAAAGGACAACGCCCATGCTCGGAATCCCGCTCGGACTGCTCGCTGCCAACGCCACGGAGTGGGCCGTCCACAAGCACGTCCTGCATGGCCTCGGCCGGCACAAGTCCTCGCTGTGGGCGTTCCACTGGCACGAGCACCACCGCAACGTACGCAAGCACCACCACTACGACGAGCACTACGCCACGCATCCCTTCCGTGCGAACGGCCAGGGCAAGGAGCTGGCGGCCCTCGCGCTGGGTGCGGCCGTGCTGGTGCCGCTCATCCCCGTAGCCCCGTTCTTCGTGGGCACCATGTGGTACAGCGCGGCCAACTACTACGTGAAGCACCGCCGCTCACACCTCGACATCGAGTGGGCCAAGCAGCACCTGCCCTGGCACTACGATCACCACATGGGGCCCAACCAGAACGCCAACTGGTGCGTGACGCATCCCTTCTTCGATCACGTGATGGGCACGCGCGAGCCCTACCTGGGCACCGAGCGCGAGCTGCGTGCCCGTGAGCGACGCGCCGGCCAAGTGGACGCAGGGGCGCTCTCGACCGCGGCGGCCTGACGCCCTCCGGTGGGAGGGGACGTCGACGCCGACCTGCACGGCACTTTACCTTGTGCCGCGCGTCGGTGATTCTGTCGCCAGCGCCGATCCGAGTTTGGAGCGGCCTCGTAGTGCACGGAGAGATATGCCCGCTTCCCGAGAGTCCTCGTCGCTCCACTTGCTTGCTCCACGCTCCGCTTCGGGGGCCTTGCTGCTCACGGCGTTGCTGGCCTCGGCCTTCGGCAGCACATCCGTGCAGGCGCAGACCGGGGCGGGCGCCCCGGTCCAAGACGAGCCCGTCGAGTCCGTGGAGGACACCGCCCGCTCGCACTTTCGCGTGGGCCAGCTGATGTACGGCGAGGGGCGCTTCGACGAGGCCGCTGCCGAGTTCGACCGCGCCTACGAGCTCTCGGGGCGCCCGCAGCTGCTCTACAATGCGTTCCTGGCGCACCGTGACGCGGGGCATGTGCCCGAGGCCGTGGCTCGCTTGCGGCAGTACCTCGAGCAGACGCCCGACGCCGTAGACCGCGAGACGCTCGAGCGCCGCTTGGCGGCCATGGAAGAAACGCTGGAGCAACAGCGCCGCGAGGCGTCGATGAGCGCGGAAGAGCGTGCTGCCCTCGAGGCCGAGCGCGCGCGCATCGCAGCGGAAGCCGACGAGCACCGCACGGATGCCGAGCGTCTGCGTGAGGATCGCGAGCGCGAGAGCCAGCGCCGCAACCCGACCCCGCTCATCATCATGGGCACGGGGGCGGGCGTGTTGGTGGGCGGCGTCATCCTCGGAGTGATCACGCAGACCACCAGCCTGGCCGACCTCGAGGACAACTGCCCCAATGACGTGTGCGTTAGCGGCTTCGACCTCGACGGGACCCGCAGCGAAGCGCGCCGCCGAACGATCACGACCGATGTCCTCCTCAGCGTGGGGGCCGCTACCGCCGTGACAGGCCTGGTGCTCTTGCTGATTCAACGCAAGCGCTACGCCGCAGACGATGACGAGGCATCGACAGCGAGCAACCGCCACACCGACGTTGCGGGTGGCTGCGGACCCCAGGGATGCAACATGAACGTTCAGGTGACCTTCTGATGACCCACTCATCCCGTCTCTTGGTCGGCACGCTGCTCGCGCTCGCCTCCTCTGGCTGCACCGTCGTGGCCGACCTCGACAGCTACATCAGCGCCGACGACATCGGCTGCGACATGGAGATGGCGGTGCGGGACTTCTCGCCCCACTTGACCGACCGAGTCTTCTTCCAGGCCGTCACGCGCGACGACGCTCAGCTCCTCCGAGCGATGGCCATCATCGATCCGCTGGGGGATGCCGACCGCAGCTTCATCATGCCCGACGCCATCGGTGAGGGTGCCCACGCCTTCAACTTCTGGGCGGACGAAAACGGCAACGGCGTCGTGGAGACCAGTCCGTTCAACGGGCCCGACCACTCGTGGCGCCTGGAGGACGTGTGCAACTGGGCATCGACCTGCATGGGCGAGGACGCCGACCTGCCGAACTGCTTCAGCCATGTGGCGCCCTTCGACGCCATCACGGACCCGGCTGAGCCCGGGAACAGCCTGGTGCTCAACCTGACCGGCCTCCCCGCCGACACGGGCTTCGTCGAGGTGCACCTCATCGAGGTGGACGCGGTCGCCCAAGTGCGTCGCGTGGTGGGCCTCTACCGGCGAGACACGCCCTTGCAGGGTACGATGGACCCGGAAGCGGACCCGGAAGGAACCCGGTGCGCCATGGACGCCGACAGCACGCTCATCGAATGCACACTCGTTCTCCGAGGCCTCGCGGTACCCGGCCGGCGCTACTCTGCCGACGTCGTCGTGGACCTGGATGGAAACCGCGAAATCAACGGCACCACCGAGGTGTTCAGCATCACCGAGTCGGACGGCAGCGCGTACGCGAGCCCCGTGGTGCTGGACGTCTCGACCTTCGATCCGGCTGGCGCGCTCCCGGAAGAGGGCGTGCTCGTCTCCCCGCTCCCTGCTCCCTGAGGGCTCGCGCCGTGGCGGTCGACAAGCACCCCGTGACCCAAGCGGTGCGCGCTCTGCGTGCCGCCAAGGTCGCCTATGAGGGCCACCTCTACGAGTACGTGGAGCGCGGTGGCACGGAGTCGAGCGCGGCCGCATTGGGCGTGGACGAGCACATCGTCATCAAGACCATCGTGCTCGAGGACGAGCGGGCCAAGCCGCTGGTGGCGCTCATGCACGGCGACGCCAGCGTGTCCACCAAGGCGCTGGCGCGACACCTGAACGTGAAGCTGGTGCGGCCCTGCGACCCCGCGGTGGCCGAGCGCCACACGGGCTACAAGGTGGGCGGGACTTCACCTTTCGGGCTCAAGCGGCCGCTGGCCATCTTTGCGCCCGAGAGCGTGCTGGCGCTGCCGCAGCTGTTCATCAACGGCGGGGCGCGTGGCTTCCTGGTGGCCATCACGGGCGCGGACATCGTGCGGGTGCTGCAGCCCACCGTGGTGGACTGCGTGGCGGCATGACGTTCAGTCGAGCGGCTGCGTGAACGGCCGCACCTCGACCGCGCACGCCCGGCAGCGTGGCGAGGCCGTCGCGCACTTGCTCGGCTTCCGCCACCACCACCAGCGCCATGTCGTCGGGTGAGAGCCGCGCGCGCAGCGCCTCGTTGGCCTGCTGCAGCGTCACGGCGCGCATGCGCGCGGGGTACTTCACGAAGGCATCGGGATCGAGCCCAGCGCCGTGGCGGTCGAGCCGGATCTCGAGGCGCTTGCTGGGCGTCTCCACGTCGAACGCGTAGCTGCCCGCGAGAAACTGCTTGGCGGCCCTCAGCTCGCGCTGCGAGACCCCGCGCTCCACCCAGCGCTCCATGAGGCTGATGTGCAGGCGCGCGCAGGCCAGCGTGTGCTCGGCCTCGGGGGCGCTCTGCATGGACCACAGCTCGCGCTTCTCGGCGCGCCCCAGCGAGCTGCTGGCGCCGTAGGTGAAGCCACGGCGCAGGCGCAGCTCGCCGTTCAGGCGGCTGGCAAACGTGCCACCGAAGACGGTGTTCGCCACGATCAGCCCATCCAGGTGCGGGTCCGTGAGGTGCGTCCCCAGCGTGCTGAACACCATGGGTGTCTGCGTGCGCTCGGGCTTGTCCACGATGCGCACGCGACGCCCCCGCGCCAGCTTGGGCGTGGGCGACTTGGGGCGCGCGCTGCGGCCCGCGGGCAGGTCACCGAAGTGGCGCTCCACCAGCGACTCGGCCTGCGCGGCGGTGATGTCGCCCGCGAACCCGAAGACCAGGTTGCCGCGCCGCAGGTGCTGCGCGAGGAAGGCCCGGCCCTGGGTGACGTCCACGCGCGCGAGCGATGCGGGGTTGCCCACCAGCGAGCGCGCGAAGGGGTGGCCGTCGAGCGCCAGCTTGCGGACGTGCCGTGCGGCGAGCGAGTCGTCGTCGTCCAGCTGCGCCATCAGCATGGCGTGCGTCTCGCGGCGCTGGCGCGCGAGGTCTGCCGGACGCAGCGCAGGCGTTCGCACCAGCCGGGTGAGCAGGTCGAAGAACGGCTCCACGTGCCGCGTCAGCACCGAGCCCGTCACGCGCAGCGCGCGCCGAGCGGTGGACACGTGCAAGCGCGCGCCGAGCCCCGCCAAGAGGTCCTCGGTGCGCTGCTCGGACATGCCCATGGGGCCCATGCGTAGCGTCTTCAGCGTGAGCCGCGCCAGGCCCTCGAGCCCCTCCGGGTCGAACTCGGCGCCCGTCGCGATGCGCAGCGAGATGTCCACCACCGGCAGCGCGTGGCTCGACTCGAGGAAGATGGGCATTCCGCGCACGCTCGTGCGCTCACAGGCGAAGGCCGTGCTGCTCACGCGAGCTCCCCGCGACCCGCTCGGTCAGTGGCCCGTGCCGCAGCTCGCGTGCGCTTCGGGCGCGCCTTGGTCCCGGCCTCGGGCTTCGCCGCGGGCCGCACCTCCACCACCACGCGCGCGCGCCCGTCGAAGAGCTGCTGCGCCACGCGCTGAACATCCTCCGGGCGCATGGTGCGGTAGGCGTCTGCCCGCACGAAGACCTCGCTCGGATCGCCCAGCACGGCGTCGTAGAAGCCAATCTGCTCAGCCTTGCCGGCGGCGGTCTCCATGCTGGTCAGGAACGACAGCTCGGCCTGGTGGCGCACCTTGTCGAGCTCGGCCTTGGTGACCGGCTCGTGCGCCAGGCGCAGCAGCTCGCGCTCCACACGCGCCTCGGCGGTTTCGACGCTCACACCCTCGCGAAGGTCCGCGAAGATCTCGAACAGCGTGCCGTCGCGGAAGGGCGCGGCGCTCGCATACACCATGGACGCGAGCTCGCTCTCACGCGTCATGGCGCGCGTCAGGCGCCCGCTGAGCCCGCCGGTGAGCAGCTCGCGCAGCACGCCGAGGATGGTGTTGTCCGGGTCCAGCATGCCCGGGGCGCGGTAGCCCATGAGCAGCTTCGCGGTGGGGGTGGGCTTCGTGAGCGCCTTGCGCCGGGTCTTCAGCAACCGCTGTGCCGCGGGGGTCTCACGCCGCTCGATGGTGGCCGGACGCAGGCCGCCGTAGGCGTCGCGCACGCGCTCGAGCACGTCGGCCTCGCTCACGTCGCCCACCACCACCAGCGTGGCGTTGTTGGGGGCATACCAGCGGCGATAGAAGCGCAGGCAGTCCTCGCGCGTGTACTCGGCGATGTCGCGTGCCCAGCCGATGGTGGGCCACCCATAAGGGTGCTTCGCGAACGCCAGCGCCCAGAATTGTTCGGAAGCCGCGCCGTACGGGTCGTCGTCCACCGACTGGCTGCGCTCGTTGCGCACCACCTCGCGCTCGCGTGCCCACTCCGCCGGCTCCAGCTGGAGGTTGCTCATGCGGTCCGACTCGAGCGCGATGGCCAGCGGCAGCGCCGACTTGGGCAGGTTCTCGTGGTACTGCGTCCAGTCCGTCCAGGTGGAGGCGTTGTTCTCCGCGCCCTGGGCCTCCAGCAGCTTGTCGAAGTCCCCGGTGGGGTGCGCGCGCGTGCCGAAGAACATGAGGTGCTCGAACATGTGGGCGAGGCCGGTCTTGCCCGGCTCCTCGTCCCGCGAGCCCACGCGGAACCACGTCTGGTAGCTGATCACCGGCGCGCTGGCATCGGGCAGCACGTACACGCGCAGCCCGTTCCCCAGCCGGTAGCGCGACAGCTCGAGCCCTGGCCCGAAGGGAACGCGAGACTCGAAGTGGATTCGGCGGTGCCCTCGGACACCGTGATTGAGCTTCTGGGCGAGCGCGTCGGTCACAGGGGTCGGAGCCTGCGGGCCGGCGAGTGCAAGGTCAACCGGGAAACCGGGACGGAGTCCGAGGCGGAGGCCGAGACCGAGGCGGAGGCCGAGACGGAGACCGAGACGGAGACCGAGACCGAGACCGAGGCGGAGGCCGAGACCGAGGCGGAGGCCGAGACCGAGGCGGAGTCCGAGTCCGAGTCCGAGTCCGAGTCCGTGGCAGCATCCGAGTGCTCCCGGCGGACCGCCACCCGCGAGTGACACGTGTCATCCGAAATCAAGCGCGGAGCGTCTTTCCGAGTGTGAGCCGGCACCGAACGACGATGCCGATGCCCCGGTTGATGCGAGCGCGGACGCGCGAGTAGGTGGGGAAGCCGCTGTCGCTGCCAGCAAGCGGCTAGGTGAAGACGCGCGAACGGTGGATTCAGGCGACGGCCTCGGTCTCGGACTCGGTCTCGGACTCGGACTCCGTCTCTCGGTCGGCCTCCGTCTCGGTCTCGGCCTCCGCCTCGGTCTCGGTCTCGGTCTCGGTCTCGGTCTCGGTCTCGGTCTCGGTCTCGGTCTCGGTCTCGGTCTCGGTCTCGGTCTCGGCCTCGGCCTCGCCCTACCCGACGGTGTACACCTCGGTGCGGTTTCGTCCGTTGCGCTTCGCTGCGTACAGCGCCTGATCGGCGGCGCTGATCAGGTCGTGTGGGTGCTCGACGGGTACCTGTGGGGTGGCGGCTACGCCCACGCTGATGGTGATGGGGATGATGGTCTCGTCGAACGAGAACTCGTACTCGGCGATGAGCTGGCGGATGCGCTCGGCGAAGGCGCGGGCTGCGGCCATGTCGAGGCCGCGGCTGAGCACGGCGAACTCTTCGCCGCCGTAGCGGGCGAACACGTCTTCGCGGCGGATCATGGTGCTCACCCGCTCGGCGAAGGTGGCCAACACCGAGTCGCCGGCCAGGTGGCCGTGCGTGTCGTTGACCGGCTTGAAGTGGTCGATGTCGAAGAGCATCAGGGCCACCGGAGTGCCGTGGCGCTTCGAGAACGCCACTTCGCCAGTGAGCCGCTCGTTGAAATACTTCTTGTTGAACGCCCCGGTCAGGCCGTCACGCAGCGCGGACTCCAGCATCTGCCGCTGGAACTTCTCCTCGAGCGCGTCGTGGTAGCTGAACTTCAGGATCGTTGTCGTTCCGATCTGGATCTTGTCGCCGTCCTGAAGGGCGTGGAAGCGCACCTGGTGACCATTCACGAACGTGCCGTTGGTCGAGTTGTTGTCCGCCACGATGACGGTCTCGCCGCGGTTGATGATCTTGGCGTGCAGGCGCGAGATCTCGTTGTCGGGCAGCAGGATGGTGGCCTCGCTGCCGCGTCCCACGGTGGCCTCGCCCGGGGGCAGCCGGTACATCTCCCCCACGTTGGGGCCCGCGATGACGATGACGTAGGCGTTCTCGCGCGCGGCGGCGGTCGAGATCTGGGCGGCGATGGCGGTGGGGTCACCGACCATGGTGCGCTCGTCCGAGAAGTCGTCGTTGCCCATATCGGTCAGTGTATCCGTTATTTGTGGCCGAATCTACTTTCAGCCGCGCCCGACAGCGACACTGGACGAGCACCGCGTGAACGAGGGTTCACGGCACACGGGCGGAGTGTGCACCGGCGCAGCGCGTGCTTCCTTCTCTACGAGCGCTGCAGCCGAGGACGGGAACTCACGCCATCCGCACATTCACGCTATCCTTGGGTTCGGACTCCCTGGCTGGCTGCTCTCTGCCGGAGCTGGCACGGATCGTGGATCCCCTCGAGACTACCATGCGCCAAACGTACGCTTTGATGTTCGCCCTCTTCGTCACGGCCGCCTTCACCTCGGGCTGCCGGTCCGAGAACTACTACTGTGACGCCGACGGTTGCTTCCTCTGCGACGGGCTCGGCTGCCGACCGGTGGAGGCCCCGCCCCGGCCGGACTGCAATGGCGACTACGAGTGCCCGGACGGGCGCTTCTGCACCGACATCGGCTGCGTGACCGAGTGCACGGGCGACTCGGACTGCCCGCAGGGCACCGAATGTCGGGATGGTGTGTGTCTGAACCCGACCGAGCCCGAGCCGGAGCCGAACCCCGGCACGTGTACGCGCAACTCGGACTGCCCAGCCGGCAACAACCTCATCTGCGTGGACGGCGTCTGCCAAGTGGACAACACCTGCGGCGCCACGGGCTGCGAGTGCTCCGACACCGTGCCGTGTGCGACCGGCTTCAGCTGCGTGGACGGGAGCTGTCGCGCCGACGACTCCATCTGCCGCTTCAGTCACGAGTGCGGCACCGGGCGCATCTGCGTGAACGGCGAGTGCCGAGAGGGCTGCGAGGACAGCACCACCTGTCCCACGGGCCAGACCTGTGAGAACGATGTCTGCGTGGACCTCCCGCCCGTGGACGAGTGCGCGGACAACACCGACTGCGGCGCCGGTGAGATCTGCGTGGACGCCGAGTGCGTGACCGGCTGCACCAACGACACCATGTGCGGTGCCGAGGAGTACTGCCTGGGTGGCATCTGCGTGTACGACGACCGCCCGCAGCCCTTCTGCTCGTCCAACGCGGACTGCCAGCCCGGACGTCCCTGCGTGGGTGGCGTGTGCCGCACGCCCTGCGAGACCAGCATGGAGTGCCTCAGCTTCGACGTTCAGTTCCGTGTCTGTCAGAACCTGTTCTGCGTGACCAACAACGAGGCCACCTCCAACTGCGAGCTCAGCCAGGACTGCTCCACCGCTGGAGACACGTGTATCGACGGCGTCTGCCGCTGACACGCTAGCTGCCGCGAGAACCTACGAGCGCCGCTCACCCACACGGGTGCGCGGCGTTCGCGCTTTCGGAGCCCCAACCGCCGGGGCACGTGTTCGGGTCGGCGTCAGCGCTCAGGCCAGCGACTCGGGGTGCTCGAGCGCGTCCAGCACCGCGTAGGCGAAGCTGGCGCCCACGTGGCCGTCGATGACGCGGTGATCGAAGCTGAAGCTCAGCATCATGAGCTTGCCGGGCACCACGGCGCCGTGCCGGATGACGGGCTTGTCCTTGATGCGGTGCACGCCCAGGATGCCTACCTCCGGGTAGTTCAGCACGGGCGTGGCCAGCAGGCCGCCGAGCTTGCCGAGGCTGGTGACGGTGAAGGTGCTGCCCGAGAGCTCGTCCGCGCGCAGCGTCCCAGCACGGGCGCCTTCGGCGAGTCGCTCGATCTCGCGCCCGATGGCGAGCAGGTCTAGGCGCTCGGCGTTTCGGATGACGGGCACCAGCAGGCCCGCCTGGGTGGCCGCAGCCACTCCAATGTGGAGCGCGCTGCGCGTGACCAGCTCGTTGCGCGCCTCGTCGAGGTAGCTGTTGAGCATCGGGTACGCGGCCAGCGCTCGCGTCACGGCTTGGATGATGAAGGGCAGGTAGGTGAGCTTCACCCCCGCCTCAGCCGCCTGCGGCGCCAGCAGGTCACGCCGGGCCAAGAGCGGGCCCACGTCCAGCTCCTCCACGAAGGTGAAGTGCACGGCGCTGCGGGCGGAGGCCTGCAGGCGATCCGCGATGCGCCGCCGCATGCCCACGAAGGGCCGCCGAATGTCGCCAGCGTCTGCGGTGGTGGGCGCCGGCACCTGGGCGTGTCCACCGGCGCCGCCATCTGCTCGATGGGCAGCCGTCGCGGCCTGCGCGCGCACGTCGCTGTCCTGCACGCGGCCCTCTGGACCAGTCGGCCGCACCGTCCGCAGATCCACGCCCAGCTCCTTGGCGAGCGCGCGGACGGCGGGCGTGGCCTGCGGCTTGGCCTCGAAGTAAGCACCCCCTGCGGCCGGGACGTCGGCGGCCGCGGGCTTCGGGGCACTGTTCCGCTGGAAGTAGCCGGCGCCTGGGAGCACATCCCTCAGGTCGCCCACGGCGGTCGCCGCGGGGCCCTCGCTCTCGATGGCGGGGGCCTTCGCCGTGCTCGCCGCACCGGCCGCGTCGGCTTCCAAGAGGCCGATCACGATCAAGACGTCGCCCACCTTGGCCGTCTCGCCCGGCCCGAAGCGCAGCTCGCGCACCCAGCCGCTGCGCGGCGCCCCGATGGTGACGGTGGCCTTGTCGCTCATCACCTCCAGCATGGGGGCGTCTTCGGTGACCGTGTCGCCCACGGCCACGTGCCACTCCACGATCTCGCCCTCGGTCATGCCCTCGCCGAGGTCGGGCAGCTTGAACTCGAACTGTGTGCTCATGGTCTTCCTAGAAGCCGACGGTCTCACGCAGCGCCGGCACGATGCGCCGGGCGAGCGGAAGGTAGTCGTCCTCGAGCGCGTAGGGGAAGGGCGTGTCGAAGCCCGTGACGCGCCGCGGCGGCGCCTGGAGGTGCACGAACGCGTGCTCGCACACCAGCGACACCAGCTCGGCGCCGAAGCCACACGCCCGCGGTGCCTCGTGCACGATGACCAGCCGGCCCGTCTTGCGCACGCTCTCGAGGATGGTCTCGAGGTCCAGCGGCCACAGCGTGCGTGGGTCGATCACCTCCGCCTCGATCTGGTCGTCGCCCGCCACCTGCTCGGCCGCGGCGAGCGCCTCGTAGAGCATGGCGCCCCACGCCACCACGGTGACGTCCGTGCCGGGGCGCACCACCGCGGCCTGGCTGAGCGGCACCTCGTACGGGGCCGTGGGCACCTCCATCTTCACCGCGCGGTACACCCGCTTCGGCTCGAAGAAGAGCACCGGGTCGGGGTCGTTGATGCTGGCGCGCAGGAGGCCCTTCGCGTCGTACGGGTTGCTGGGGCAGACCACCTTGAGGCCGGCCGTGTGGATGAACAGCGCCTCGGGCGACTGGCTGTGGTAGAGGCCGCCTTTGATGCCGCCCCCGAAGGGCGTGCGCACCACCATGGGCACGGTGTACTCGCCGCCGCTGCGGTAACGGTACTTGGCGGCCTCGCTCACCAGCTGGTCGAAGCCCGGGTAGATGAAGTCCGCGAACTGGATCTCGGGGATGGGCTTGAGGCCGTAGAGCGCCATGCCGATGGCGGTGCCGAGGATGCCGCTCTCGTTGAGTGGCGTGTCGATGACGCGCTCCTCGCCGAAGGCCTCGTGCAGCCCCTGCGTGACGCGGAAGACACCGCCCACGCGGCCCACGTCTTCGCCCAGCACCACCACGTCCGGGTCCGCCGCCATCTCTTGATGGAGCCCGGCGTTGATGGCCTGCACCATGTTCATTTCCATCACGTGGTCCCTCGAAGGTGCCATGGGGTGTGCGCGTACACGTCTTTCCGGAGCGTGTCGAGCGCAGGCTTCGGGCGCTCTTCGGCCACGCGCAGGGCCTCTGTGATCTCGGCCTCGACCGCATTGCGCAACGCCTCGTCCGCCCGCTCGTCCAGCTCTCCCGTCTCGAACAGCGCGCGCTGCATGCGTGCGATGGGCTCCTGCGCCATGGCCGCCGCCACCTCCTCGTCGCTGCGGTAGAAGCGCGGGTCGTCCGAGCTCGAGTGGGCATCGAGGCGGTACGTCACCAGCTCGAGCAACGTGGGCCCTTCGCCCGCTGCCGCAGCCTCGAGCGCGTCACGCGTGGCGCGGTACACCGCCAGCGCGTCGTTGCCGTCCACCTGCTCCCCGCGGATGCCGTAGGCCACGGCCTTGCAGGCGAAGCCATCCGACGCGGTCTGCTTCGACGCCGGCAGGCTGATGGCGTAGCCGTTGTTGCGGCAGGCGAAGACCACCGGCGCACGCCACACGCCCGCGAAGTTGAGCGCGGCGTGGAAGTCGTTGCTGCTGGTGGCGCCGTCGCCGAAGAACACCAGCGCCACGTCGTCTTTGCCCTTGAGGCGCGCCGCGTAGGCGATGCCCACGGCGTGCGGGAGCTGCGTGCCGATGGGCGCGCTCACCGAGAGGCAGCGGTGCGCCTTGCTGTGGAAGTGGTCGGGCATCTGGTGACCGTGGGCCGGGTCCGCGTCGTTGCCGAACATCTGGTCGAGGTAGGCCGACAGCGGCGCCCCTCGATACAGCAGCGCTCCGAACTCGCGGTAGCACGGCACCAGCCAGTCCTGCGGGCGGAGCGCAGCCGCGGCGCCCAGGATGGCGGCCTCCTCACCACGGTGCCCCACGTGGAAGCCAATCCGCCCCTGGCGCTGCAGCGCCATCAAGCGCTCGTCGAGGCGCCGGCTGAGCAGCATGGCCCGGTAGAGGCGCAGCTTGAGCTCCCGCGGCACCTGCGTGGGGAGCTCGCTGGTCTGTCCACTCGGGGATCGCCGCCTCTGCCATGCGCGCTCGTCCAGGCTGGTCACGCGCTCGTTGGCGGGGACAGAAGCAAGGTGACGGGCTCGGGGCATGGGGACCTCCTGTGTGGGTGGCGGTGTCGGTCAGGGCTCGCGTACGAGCGGCAGGCGCGGCTTGCGACCGTAGCGGTCGGCGCTGGCGGTGCCCTCGGTCTTCAAGACTCCATGCAAGAACGCCTCGGCGGCGCGGTAGCTGCTGCGCACCAGGGGCCCCGAGGCAACGAAACGAAAGCCGAGCTCGCGGCCCGCAGCGGCGTAGGCGTCGAACTCGTCGGGCTCCACGTAGCGCACCAGCTCCGCGTGCTTGGGCGTGGGGCGCAGGTACTGGCCGATGGTCAGCACGTCCACATCGATCTCTCGGAGGGCCTGCATGGCGGCGAGCATCTCTTCTCGGGTCTCTCCGAGGCCCACCATCAGCGAGGTCTTCGTGATGGCACCGGCCTCCTTAGCCCAACGCAGGACGCCCACGCTCTGTTCCCACGAGCAACGCACGTCGCGGATGGTGCGCTGCAGGCGCGGCACCACCTCCACGTTGTGGGCGAACACGTCGGGCTGCCCGTCACGGATCAGCGTGTCCACGTCGCGGCGCACACCCTGGAAGTCGCCCACCAGCGTCTCCACCAGCAGGTCTGGGCAGCGCTCCTTGATGCGGCGCACCGTCTTCGCCACGTGCGCCGCGCCGCCGTCCAGTAGGTCGTCGCGGTCCACCATGGTCATGACCACGTAGGCGAGGCCCATGCCCTCGAGCGCGCGCGCGGTGTTCTCGGGCTCGCGCGGGTCCGTGAGGCCGCCCGGGTCTCCCGTGTTCACGGCGCAGAAGCGGCAGCCGCGCGTGCACGTCTCGCCCAGGATCATGATGGTGGCGGTGCCCTGGCCCCAGCACTCGAAGATGTTGGGGCAGCGTGCCTCTTCGCAGACCGTGTTGAGGTCCCGCTTGCGCATCTCGTCGCGCAGCTGGTTGAACTGCGCCTGCTGCTCTCCGGCGGGCAGCCGGACACGCAACCAATCGGGCTTTCGGGCGGGCAAATTCATCGGGTGATTTCAACGTAGGCTGTGGGCCGGGGGGCGTCAATCAACGCGGCGCGGGCTCGACCCCGGGGAGCGACTCGGGCACGCTGCGGAGCCGGCCCGGGTGACGGGTCCACGGCTCCGCACCATGAACGACCGGTCCCTGTTTCCAGCACTGCGGCGCGCGCTCTGCACCACGCGAGGCATTGGCTTCGGTGCCTGCGCGGCGTTCCTCGTGGTGGTGGCAGGGTGTGGGCCCGACGCCGAGACCCCCTCGGCTCCCGCGCCCGAGGGCGTGGCGCCCACGGCGGCCCCCGCGAGTCCGGCTCCGGGTCTGCAAGAAGCTCCTACAGCGCCTCGCCCAGCAGCCCTCCCGCCGGCACCCCCGGCAGACGTTCGTCCCGTGGGCCCCTATCAGGCCGACCATGGGCGAGACTGCGACGGCTGGCCGCGCCTGGCGCTCGAGACGCCGCCCTCGACCTGCGTAGGGATCGTCGCGCACGCCACACACCCGGCCATCGCGGCGGCGGGGCCTCGCTTCAGGCCGCGCTCCATCGTGCAGGACCCGGCGCGGGACGACGTCTTCTGGATCATCGACGGAGGGGCTCAGCGTGACCACGCCGGCCGCGTCTTCCGGCTGCGCACGGCGCTGCGCCCAGGCGAGCCGCCTGCCGTGCACCTGGTGCTCACGCGCCTCCACCGGCCGCACGGAGGCCGGGTGGGCCCCGACGGGAAGGTCTACGTGGGGGAGGTGGACGGTATCTTCCGCTTCGACCCCACCGCGGTGAACGTGGCCATCGACGGGCTGCCGCCCGCGCCGCCGGGGCCCCAGCCCGTGGTCGCGGTGGCCCGCGAGGCCGTGGTCAGCGGGCTCGCCACCCAGCTGCGCCGCGAAGACCGCATTCGCTACCACCCGCTTAGCGCATTCGTGTTCACGCCAGGCGGGGACCTGATCGTGAACCGCGGGTCGTCCACGGACCGCTGCCTCGAGTCGTTGCCGGCCGCGCGCTGTGAAGACGAGGCCGACGACCTCGCGTCGCTGGTGCGCTACGCCTACTTGGGCGCGGGGCGCTACGCCACGGAGCCCGAGGTGCTGGCCCGCGGGCTGCGCAACTCGGTCGCGCTCGTGGCTCACGCGAGCGGCACGCTGCTGCAGGGGGAGAACGGGGCCGACTTTCAAGAGGCCGACAGGCCGCACGAAGAGCTCAACGTGATCGTGGCGGGTGGCCACTACGGCTGGCCCTACTGCTTCGACGCGCGCGGGCGTGACCCGTCGTGGGCACACTCGGACTTTCACTGCGACCCCGCGCGCAACCTCACCTATCACCCGCCGCTGCGCCTCCTGCCGCCGCACGGCGCGCCGCTGGGGCTGGCCTACTACGACCACCCGGCCATGCCGATGCTCACCGGCCACCTCTTGGTGTCACTGCACGGCTATCGAGCGGCGGGGCATCGTTTGCTGGCGCTGCCGGTGAACGCGCGGGGTCTGCCGCCGGCGCATGGCGGGGAGCTCACGCTGCTGGGCGGTTGGGACGCGAGCGAGCGGGGGCCCAAGGGAGCTCCAGTGGAGCTGTGGGTCGCGCGCGATGGATCCGTGTGGCTGGTGGAAGACAAGAACGGCACGGTCCTGCGCATCGCCGCGGAGACCTATGCGCCGAGCGCCGACGCGGACCCTCACGCCAGCAGCGGTGAGGTGGTGCAGCCACCGGACGCCGTGTTCGCGGGCCTGCGCACCGAGGTCCTCGGTCCGCGCTGTGGGGCATGCCACGCGTTCCTGCTCGGTCCGCCGGGCGACGCGGCGCAGGCGCTGCGTCACGAAGGCTGGCTGGCGCTCGATGGCGACACCACCGCGCTCGAGCTGCGCATCACGCGAAGGCACGAGCGGCCGATGCCACCCGCAGCGCCCCTGCCCGCAGACGAACTCGCGCGGATCCGTGCTTGGCTCGCGGGCCAACGCTAGACGTCAGGCGTCGCAGACGCGCGTCCACTCGAGCAGGATGGCCTCCTCGATGGCGTCCTCGTCGTCCGGGCTCAGGTCGCGGAAGTGCAGCTCCAGCTCCACGGCGCCAGGACCCGTGTCCACACGGCGCCCCACGTGGCCCCACACTTCGAGCGGCTCGGGGCGCGAAGGAAGCGCCAGCACCACGTGCACGCGCCGCCCGATCTGCTCCGCCCAGGGCTGCCCACGCAGCAGCGCCCCGCGGGACGTCAGGTCGCGCACTCGGTACTCGCCCACCGGGTCCCCGTCGGCGCCGAACAGCAGCGCGCTCCCACCCAGATCAACGTGGCTCGCGCTGCGCGTCGCCGACTCCACTAGCTTCGTGTGTGCCATGCCCTTGCTCCCGACGTGAGGGTTCGTTCGTTCAAGCAAGAAGGTTCCGGCGGGCCTTTGCCGGGCTCGGGTATGGTGATAACGTTATCATCTCCCTACGAGTGATGCACGTGTCATCACGGCAGTCGGGAACGGGGGTCACTATGAAACGAACAATCCGAGAGGTGCTCGATCAGAAGGGCAAGGCCGTGCATTGCGTCGAGGTCGATGCGAGCGTCATGGACGCGGTGGCGATGATGAACCAACACCACGTGGGCTCGGTCTTGGTGTGCGACCGAGAGGTGTGGGTGGGCATCTTCACGGAGCGCGACGTCCTCACGCGGATCGTGGCGCCGCGCCGGGACCCGGACACTACGCGGGTCCGTGATGTCATGACACCCGAGCTCTTCACGCTCACGGCGGAGCACGACCTGGGCGATGCGATGGAACTCATGACCACACGCCGCTGCCGTCACGTGCCCATCGTCACGAAGGGGCAGCTCGACGGCCTGCTCTCGATCGGCGATGTGACCAAGGCGCTGCGCGTGCAGCTGGTCAACGAGCTGCACGAGCTGGAGACGTACATCGCCAGCCCGTACGTCTCCTGAGCGGTCGGTCATGGTTCTAGTGGCCAATCCCGCGGCCGGCTGATACCAAGCGGCATGCGAATCCGCTTCGTCATCTTGCTGGCCCTTTTGGGGCTCACGAGCACCGGTTGTGCGACCGAAGAAACCCAGCGCGTCGCGCCGGGAGCGGCTGCCGCGTCTCAACCCGGCGAGGCGGCGCCGAACGTCCCGGGTCCCGCTGCCCCCCAGGCGGGAGCCCCGGGCGACCCCTCCGTGCCGCCCGCCCTCGACCCCAATGGCGCACAGGTTGCCGTGCAGGGCGCCACGGGGACCGTCCAGAACACCCGCACCATGGAAGAAGTGGGCATGGCCATCGAGGCGGCCATCGCGGCTGCTGCGGCGATTCCGGCCAACGGCGACGACACCTGTGCCATCTCGTACCGCGGGCTGGAGGCGATGGTCGATCAGCTCCACCGCACGATGCCCGACCAGCCCACCAACCCGCTGCCGCCGCGTGACGCGTACCTCGAGATCTGCCGCGAGCTGCCTCAGGAAATGCAGCAGTGCCTCGTCATCGCCCACGCGGTGGATCACCAGGACGAGTGTGAGCGTGCCAGCGCCAACCTCGACCCCGCGCTCCGCGCTCGCATGGAAGCCATGATGGGTTCCGGCGCGGCGCCCGCCCCCTGAGCCGCGCGCCCTCGCTCAGGCCGCGACGACCATGTTGCGGCCACCGTGCTTGGCGGCGTAGAGCGCCTTGTCGGTGATGTCGAAGAGGCCCTCGGGAGTCTTCGCGTGCGTGGGGAAGGTGGCCACGCCCAGCGACGCGCGTACCTGCAGCTTGCCGTTCTCGGTCTGGAAGACCGTCTCGCCCAGCTCCTCGCGGACGCGCTCGGCCAACAGGATCGCGCCGTCGGTGTCGGTCTCCTCGCACAGCACGCAGAACTCCTCGCCACCGAAGCGCGCCACGAGGTCGGTCTCGCGCTTCACGCGCATGAGGATCTGCCCCAGCTCGCGGATCACCACGTCGCCCGTGGCGTGACCGTAGGTGTCGTTGACGCTCTTGAAGTGGTCGATGTCCGTGACGATCAGCGACAGCTTGCGGCCGAAACGCTCGGCCGAGCGCACGCGGCGATCGAGCTCGTCCAGGAACGCGCGCTTGTTCAGGCAGCCCGTCAGGCCGTCCGTGGTGGCCATCTCCTCGAGGCGCGCCACGGCCTTGGCGTTGCTCAGCGAGACCGCTAGCTGGTTGGCCAGCACCTGCAGGGCCGGGCGCACGGCGTCCCCGAAGGCGTCCCTACGCCGCGCGGCGAGGGCCAGGGTTCCGATGGCGTCCTCGCGCACGATCAGCGGCAGGATCAGCAGCGAGTCCATGCCGCGCAGGTTCTCGCGCCGCGTGTAGACCGTCTGCTGGCGGGGGTCGAAGTCGCCGCGGTACGGCAGGTAGTGGTGGTTCTTGACCGCCATGGCCGTCAGCGAGTTGTTGTCGCGGAAGGTCAGGTTCTGGAACTCGTCCGCGTGCACTCCCACGGCCTTGCGCACCGTGTGGCGGCGTGAGTCGGCGTCGTAGAGCGTGATGGCCGCGAATTCGTAGGGCGCGATCTGCTGCGACGCCTCGAGGCCCGCGTCGATCACGGCGGCTTCGTTGAGGGCGGCCCCCAGCATCTGGGACGCGCTGAACAGGATGCTCTGCTCGCGCTTGCCTCGCTCGAGCTGCACGAAGACGCGCTCGTTCTCGAGGGCGCGCAGCACCTGGCGGATGGCGCTCTCGAACACCTCTTCTTCGCGGGCGCTGAAGGGCCTGTCGGCCAGGCGGTCGCCACAGAGCACACCACGCACCTGGTCACCCTCGCGCACCGGGACGCCGATGAACGCCTGAATGGGCGCGCCGTCGGCGTAGTACGGGAGGCCCTTGTAGTTGGGGCGAATGTGCTCGAGGTTGGTCGTGATCTGGCGGCGCACCACCGCGCCCAGCGCTCCTTCGCCGGCCGCGAATGGGCCCTCGGCGATCTCGTCGGCGTTGGTCACCAGCTCCACGATGCGCAGCTGCTCGCCGCGCTCGTCGAGCATCAGCAGCACGCAGGTGTGCAGGTCCAGGCTGCGGTGCAGCAGGTGCAGCACGTGGTAGAGCGCGTGGTGCACCTCCTCCACGGAGGACTGGAAGAGGCGCTCCTCGTCGTGCGCGCGCCCGCTGGCGGGGGCCACCAGGCGGAACATGCGCGACTCCTCGCGGACCTTGGCCTTGTCCTCGTCCAGCGCCTTGATGCTGCGCTCGCGCACCCGAGCGATCTCGACGCGCGTGAACATGAGGTTGAGCGCGCCGAAGAAGACGATGAAGACCGCGTGCAGCACGAAGGGACGGGCGCTCGCGTGGTCCTCGGTCATGAACCAGATGGGGGCCTCGAACAGCAGCGCCACCAGCACCAGGCCGTGCCCCATGGGCTTGCGCGCGAACGACGCCAGGAACGCGACCACCACGTAGACCAGCGGATAGAGCGGCCCCTCGAGCCCGCCCATCAGCTGCACCAGCGCGTGGCTGGCGATCAGCAGCAAGAGCCCCAGCTCGAGGTCCAGCCGCACCCCGCGCCCCTCGGTCTCGATGGCCTGGCTGCGCAGGGACGCGCGCTGCGCGAACAGCGCCAACCACAGCACCGAAGCCGCCGCATGTTCCAGCCCCATGGAGTCGGGGCCACCCTGAAAAGCGCCGAGCCAGACCACACAGCCGAGCGCCAGCGACGCGATCAGCACCGCGCTCGCACGGACCGTGCGCCGGAGGGAGAGCGCTGCCGTCACCATGCTCGACATCAGACGGCGGTGGTACGTCGGCGGCAGGCGAACGGGCAAGAAACCGACGGAGACCGAGACGGAGACCGAGACCGAGACCGAGACGGAGACCGAGACGGAGAGACCGAGTCCGAGACGGAGGCCGTGGCCGAAGGCCGAAGCCGGGACCCCGCCCGTCCGCGACCGTTCACCCGCGGTGCTGATAGCGGTGTGTGTCAAACGAGTTGTCGCCTGAATCTTTAGGCGGCCTTGCCCACCGTGGGTGAGACGGTGATCGCGGGCCGGTCCGGGTTGAGGTGGACCACCGAGGGGCGGTCCCACGGACGGACGTTGCGTGTCCAGCGCTCGGGGTGCTTTGCGTGGGCCTGTTCGTAGACGAGGCGGCGGTGGGCGAGGATCGGGAGGTCGGCGCCCACATGGCGAGCCTGCGGAGTGACGAAGCCGATGGCGGAGTGCAGGTGGTCGTGGTTGTACCAGCGCACGAAGGCCTCGATGGCAGCGACGGCTTCCTGCAGGGGCTGGAAGCGACTGGTGTGGTCGGGGCGGTACTTCAGAGTGCGGAAGAGCGCCTCGATGAAGGGGTTGTCATCGCTCACGCGGGGTCGACTGAACGACGACACGATGCCGAGGGAGGTCATCATCGCGAGCATGGTCGCGCCCTTCATCGGCGAGCCGTTGTCCGAGTGCAGGACGATGCCCTTGCTGGTGACGCCGAGCTGGTTGCAGGTGGCTTGGAGGAGCAGCGCGGCGAAGTCGTCGGACTCCTGCTCGTTCACGCCCCAGCCCACGATCTTGCGGCTCCACACGTCGAGGAAGACGTAGAGATAGAAGAACTTCCCGCGGACCGCAGCGGGAAGGTACGTGATGTCCCAGCAGAGCAGCTGGTTCGGGCCCGTCGCCGCGCGGGCCTTCGGGCGCTTGTTCGTGCGCGCCTTCACGGGGCCACGATGCGTCTTCAGGCCGTGCTCCTCGAGCACCCGGTACATGGTGGACTCCGAGCACAGGTAGTCGCCCTGGTCGGCGAGGCGCGGCACGATCTGCCGCGGCGAGAGGTCGCGCATGGCCTCGCTGGTGGCGACCTGCACCACCTTCGCGCGCTCCGCCTCGCTCAGCTTGTTGGCCGGCGGCGTCTTCGACCCGTGACGGCGGTCGTCGCCACCCTGAGGCCCCTGCTCGCGCCAGCGTTGGAGCGTCCGCGCGGGCAGCCCGATGACCTCACAGGCCTCGCAGGCGCGCTCCGGAGCGGACGGCTTCGTCGACGAGGGAGAGGATCATTTGCCGCGCCTCCCGATGTGTCGTCGTCCTCGTCCCCCCAGAGCGCGTGGACTTTTTTTGCCAGCACCAGCAGCGCCGCCGTCTCCGCCAGCGCCTTGTCCTTGCGGTTGAGCTCACGCTCGAGCTCGCGGATGCGCTGCTGCTCCTTCGTACGTGGGCGGCTGCCTCCGAGGGCGGCCAGCGCCTGCTCCCGCCACTCGGTCACGGTGGCTTCGTGCAGCCCCTCCCGGCGCAGGTACACGCCGAGCTCCGAGCCCATCAGCCCCGCAGTCTCTCGCACCACCCGGAGCCGTTCGTCTGGAGACCAGTCTTCCGGGCGGCGGGCCTCACGAGGGGGCGGCTTCTTGTCCGTATCGTTTGCCACGAGCGCCACGCTAGCCGCTTGTCGCAGCCACCGCGAGAGGGTGACCTGGGAGACTCCGCTGGTCTCCGCCAGCGCCCTCGCGGACGGCCCACCCGGCAGCATCAGCTTCTGGATCATGCCTGTTTGAACTCATTCGAATATCGACCCATCGGGTCCCTGCCTGCCTCGCCCCCGAGGTGGTGTGGTGCGGTTCCTGAGCCGGGCTATGCACCCGCCGGAGGCGACAACTCACGCTGACACAGGGGGATAGCCATCAGCGCTCGAAGCTCGAGGAGGAGCACAACGCCGGGGCCGCGGCGCCACGATCACCACCCTGACGGCGGCAGCGACTGGGCACGGGCCAGGACGGCCGCTTTCATCAGCCTGCCACCACGCTGTCTGGCGGTCGGAGCATGGGCCGCCCCCCTTCAGTGGCGTTCACGACGGCCTCGGCCTCGGACTCGGCCTCAGACTCGGACTCGGCCTCGGCCTCGGACTCGGCCTCGGCCTCGGACTCGGTCTCGGACTCCGTCTCCGTCTCGGCCTCGGACTCGGCCTCGGACTCGGCCTCGGACTCGGACTCACCGCGGCAACAACGGCAACACTTCGAACCGTCGGGCGTCGCGGCTCTCGGTCTCCTCGGCCGGGGTCCACGACTGGTCCGCCTCGAGACGAAACGAGCCTTCGAACGCGGCGGGGGCCCGCGTGCCCCAGTCCTCCGGGGACAGCATGGAAAAGAACAGCTCGCCCTGGTCGTCGCGGTAGAGGTGGTACGTCTGCCCGGGCTTTCGGCGGAACGGGCAGCGGGCCGCGTTGAGGCGCAGGTCGCGCTCGGCGTCGCGCAGGACCGCCTCGGCCTGGGCGCGGAGGCTGCGCATCTGCTCGGCGATCAGCTCGAGGCGCCGCGTGGTGACCGCGTTCACCAGAGCGTTCGAGGACTCCACGCGTGCCGCGAGGTCCTCCATGTGGAAGGCGGGAGCCAGACGGCTGACGGGGTAGGGCGAGCTCGCCTCGCGTCCGCGATGCCGCTCGTCGGAACCCTTGTCTGCCCGAGCGCCTTGGTCGTCCATCACGAAGAGGTAGCGTGCGCTCGCCGCAGAAGCAAAAGCTGGCGAAAACTGGCGCTGGCCGGCGTGCAGGGCACACTCCGCCCATGTCCGAGGACGACGAACCGCTCGACGCAGAAGTTGCGCCTGCTCCGCGTGCCAAGCGCAGCCAAGCGCCCGCGTCCGAGACCACCTTGCCCGGGGCGAGCCAAGACGTGGTGGTGGACCTTCAGCGCAGCCTCACCTGGCTGCTGCCGTTCGCGATGCTGGTGTGCGCCATCGTGGCGGTGCCGCTGCGCATCCTCGCGGAGGAGGGTCTGCCCCGCTACCGCGCGCTCCAAGCGGAGCAGGTGGACCTGGACGCCCAGAACGAGCGCATGCGTCGCGAGGTGCGCGACCTCCAGCGCGAGGTCGAGGCGCTGCGGTCGGACCCAGGGGCCATCGAGCGCATCGCGCGCGACGAGCTGGGGATGGTTCGCCCGGGCGAGGTCATCTTCCAGTTCAACGAGTAGGGGCTGGCGCAGACGGGTCGCGGTCCAGCTGCCCGAAGAGCGCCTCGATCAGGGCGCGGTCGACCGGGCCGGTCTCGTCAGGGACGGCCAGCGCCGCGGACAGGGCCAGCGCCAGCGCCTCGCTGGGCGCCAAGCGCAGCACCACGTCGATGGCCGCGCGTGCGCCCTCACGGTCGCCCACCGCCGCCAGGAACATCGCGTCGTGGAAGCGGCGGTACAGCACCTGCGCGCGCGTCTCGGGGTCCAGGTTGGGCCCCGCCTCCGCCAGCAGCTCCGTCCAGAGCGCTTGCTGTCCCGCGCGGCCCTCTTGGATGTCGGTGTCGGTGGCGCCGCCAGCCAGCACCCGCACGTAGAGCCCCTCGGGGGCCAGTGTCTCGTAGAGCGAGAGCGGCACGCGCGCGTCCAGCTCGATGAAGAGCGGACGCTCCGCCGCGAGAGACTGCAGGTCCGGCTCGCGCAGGTCCCCGGTCAGCTCGAGCCCTGCAAAGAGCTGCCGCAGCTCGGGCGCTTCGGACAGCATGCGCGCCGGCAGGTTGGGGTAGTGCATCAGCGGCATCGGAACGAACGTCACGTCGGGGCGCAGCCGCTCTTCGCCGAGCGTGCCCATCACGCGGAACACCGTCTGCGGCGAGTAGAGCAACACCACTGCGCCCGTGGGCAGGTTGCGCACCAGCGCGTCGTCGAACCGGTCGGCCACGTCGAAGCGCGCCAATGAGGCCTGCTCGTGGTGGAGCGGTATCTGTACCAACGATCCACACGCGAGCAGAGCCACCAGCGCCAGCGCCGCGCGGGGCCAGCGCTGCTCGATCAGCCCGACGACGACTCCCACCCCGGCCGCGCCCAGCAGCCCGAGCGCCATGAACGCGGGCAGCAGGTAGCCGAGCGCGTCGGGGTTGTCCCGCACGAAGCCGAGCCAGGCGCGTCCCGCCACGAACACCAGCGTGACCAGCCCCAGCAGCACGCCCAGCCGGCGCGTCTTGGTGAAGCGCGTGAGCACGTAGAGCCCCAGTACCGCCGCACAGAGCCCCAAGGGGTGCAGGTCCAGCAGCAGCTGCATGATCACGTCGGCGAAGCGCTCGCCGAGCGGAAGGGGCACCCCGTCACCCTGGTTGCCTTGGAAGGCGGCGGCCGACACCACCCAGTAGAAGCGCCCCGGAGACGTGGGGTCGCCCAACGTGAGCAGGGGATCCCGCGCGGCGCGGATGGGCAGGTAGAGGTAGAGCATGAGCCCCGCGGCCACCAGCGCGGCAGCCTGGGCCAGCGGGCGCGCGCCACGCGCCAGGACCACCCGCGCCATGGTGGGGGCCAGCGCAGGCAGCAGCAGCAGCGCCAAGAAGTGATGCGTGGTGAGGGCCAACCCGAACGCCACTGCGGCCACGCGCACGGCGTGCGTGTCGCGCAACGGGAAGCGCGACTCGATGTACACGGCGCGCTCGAGGATCAGGGCCGAGAGCGCGGCCTCGAGCGCATAGACCTCGGGACGCACGCCCTGGAACCACCACGAGTACGTGAGGACCGTGAAGAGGGTGGCGCCCAGCGCGAGCACGTCCGAGGTGGTCTCGCGCAGGCCGAGCGCATCCAGCACGTGCCGCCCCGCGCGCTGCATGAGCGCCGCCGCCGTGGCTGCCGCGAGGGCACACACCAGGGCCACCCGAAACGCGAGCGGCCCGAGGGGCAGGATGCGCGCGAAGCTGAGCGTCAGCCCGGCCAGCGGGTGCCCCGGGGGGTGCGAGATGCCCAGGTCGGACGCGACCGCCACGAACTCCCCCGTGTCGAGCCAGTGCGCCACGCCCGAGCTGGTGCCCACGAACACCGCGAGGGGCACGGTGCCAGCCGCAAAGGTGGCCACCCAACGGGGGAGGGGAGCGCGCATCGGCGCGATGATGGGCCGCGCCGGGTGAGCGGGTCAAACGCCTGCGTGGACCCGGGGGCGCTCGTCTCGCCCGTGCGGCGCGCCTCGGCTACGTTGGCGCGTGGCCAAACCCCCGCCCAAGACCGCACCCAGCACCAACGCGGCGCCTTTCCACAGCCCGTTTGCCGCGCTCGGCGGGCTGCGGGATGCACTGCCTGCCCCGGCCGAGACGCCCGTGTCCGACGTGTCGGAGGCCCCGCATCCGGCCAGCGCCAAGCCTGCGGCACTGGGCAAGCTGGTGCTCCAGCGTGAGAAGAAGGGGCGCGGCGGGAAGACCGTCACGCGCGTGCGCGGCCTCCCCGCGAGCGAGCTCGACCGCTGGGCCACCGACATGAAGCGGGCGCTCGGCTGCGGCGCGAGCGTGGAGGACGGCGAGGTGATCCTGCTCGGCGACCTCGTCAGCCGCGCCGCGGACTGGCTCGAGGCCCGCGGCGCGTCACGGGTGGTGCGCGGCAACTGACGCACGCCCACCGTGTGCGCCTCGCCGAGGGCGCGCGCGCCACGAGCAGCCCTTCACCAAATGGCGCGCACCCGTGCGTTGAGGGTGTCGATGAAGAGGATGTGCGACCCCCGCCACGCCTCCACGCCCTCGGGCTGGTCCACACGCGCGCTGCCGGCCGTCGTGCCGTCGCCCATGAAGCCACCCATCCCGCTCACGCCCGCGATGGTGGTGATGACGCCTCCCGTGATCCGCCGGAGCCGGTCGCGGCTCCGCTCCGCGATCACGATGGAACCATCGCCCAAGGCGGCGACCGGTCCGAGCTCGAGGTCCGCGGAGAGCGCGCCGACACTTTCTCCGGTCGCGTCCGCACCGCCGCCAGCAACGACCGTGAAGCTCCCGTCCGGCGCCACGCGGAGGATGGCGTACCGGTTGAAGTTGCTGATGTGCGTCAGCACATACACATCAACCGATCCTGGGATGGGGGCCACATACTTCACGAGGCCGCTGACGAGGAGCGTGCCCGACACGTCACCCCCCGTGATCAACGTTCGGATCACGCCGGCTGTGTCGATGTACCGCACGGGGAGGCCCCCTCCGCCACTCTCGGGTGTGAGGTACACCACACCCGTGTCGCTCACCGCCAGGTCCACCACATTGTTGAGAGTCGCCAGCGTGGCTTGGTCCCCGTCACCGGTGTAGCTGCACGTGCCAGTCCCAGCGACGTGGTCGAGGAGGCCACTCGTGAGGTCCACGGACCAGACTCGGCAGCCGAACTCGAAGTAGAGGCGATTCACCGCAGGGTTGCCCGCGATCAGGATTCCCCCGATGGCCGAGAGGCCAACCGAGGTTGCTGCAGCCCCATCGCTCGCGAGTGTGAGCGAGCTGGCGCCCCCTCCCGCCAGGACGGTCGTCCGCCCACTGTTGCTGACGCGCAGGATCCGGTCGCCGGCTGTGTAGGCGAAGCTGCCATCTCCCAGCATGGCGAGCGAGTTGTACTGGCCCCCCACCGAGCCGCGCGCGTCTCTCGCGGGCCCCGGGACGCTCCCATAGGTGGTCGAGCCCGCGCCGTTGACCACCGTGAAGATGGTGCCCGCCGCCGGCGCCGTGCCCGTCAGCGCCGCCGTGGTGGAGGCCACTCCGAGCGACGCGAACTCCACCGTCTCGACGCCCAGCCCGAGGCCAGCACGCGGCGTGTACGTGACCCGACCCATCGCATCCGTGACGCCCACGTAGCCGCTCGCGTCCGAATAGTTCGCCCCCGTGCTCACGCCCTCCGTGAACATCGACACGGTGCGCCCTGCGATGGGCATCCCCATGCCGTCCGTCAGCATCACCTCGATGGGCGCGCCGAAGGGCATGTGCAGCGCCGCGCTCTGCGTCCCGCCGGACATCACCGTGAGCGTGGGGCAGCCCAGCGCGCACGAGGAGTCGTCACAGTCGGCGTCCCCGTCGCAGTCATTGTCGAGCACGTCATTGCACACCTCGGTGGCGCCGGGCTTGGCCGCGAAGGCCGCGTCATTGCAGTCGGTGCTGTTGCTCACGAAGCCGGCTGGCGCGCCGCACGCGCTCATCATCATCGCGGGGTTGCCGAACCCATCCATGTCCTGGTCGCGATACCAGACCGAGATGGTCGCGTCTTCGTCCACCGTCATGTCGCAGTCGTCGTCGGTGCCGAGCGTCGTGGTGCAGTCGTCGGCGCGGCCGGGGTTCCGCTGCGGGTTGGCGTCGCTGCAGTCGCTCCCGAGGGCCGCATGTCCGGCCGGTGCCACGCAGGCCAGCACGGCGGCGCCGGTCCCATAGCCGTCGCTGTCGCCGTCGCTGTACCAGGCAGTGGGCATCACGGCCTCGTCCACCATGGAGTCGCAGTCGTCGTTGATGCCTGCGAGCCCCGTGCACGTGTCGCTGCGGCCCGGGTTCACCGCCACGCGCGACTCGTCGCAGTCCCCCGCCGTGGCCGTGTGCCCAGCCGGCGCCGCGCAGGCCAGCGTGGCCGCGCCGGCGCCAAAGCCATCACCGTCGGTGTCGCGGTACCACGCCGTGAGCATGGCGCCCTCGTCCACCATGCCGTCGCAGTCGTCGTCCACCAGCGCCACGCGCGTGCAGTCGTCCGGGACTGCCGGGTTGCGGGTGGCGCTGGCGTCGTCGCAGTCGCCCGCGGTTGCCACATGGCCAGACGGGATGACGCAGGCCATCAGCGCCGCGCCCGCACCGTAGCCGTCGTCGTCGTTGTCGCGGTAGTAGGTCCGCGGCGCCAGGTCTTCGTCCACCGACACGTCGCAGTCGTCGTCCACCCCGATCGTCGTGCCGCAGTCGTCGGGCACGCCGGGATTCCGCGCCGCGCTGTTGTCGTTGCAGTCGCCGCCCAGCACGCTGGTGCCCACCGGCTGGGTGCAGCCCTCCATCGGCGCGCCGGCGCCGTAGCCATCGCCGTCACCGTCCGTGTAGAAGACGCGGGGGGCCAGCGTCTCGTCCGTCCGGCCGTCGCAGTCGTCATCCACGGTGGCCAGCGCGGCGCAGTCGTCGAGGGCCGCGGGGTTCACGCGGGTGTCCGTGTCATCGCAGTCGCCCGAGCGTGTCGCGGTCGCCGCGTCGCTCTGGCAGGCCACGATGGCCGTGCCCGTGCCGTATCCGTCCCCGTCGGCGTCCGTGAAGAACGAGAGCGCGTTGCCGCCTTCGTCCACGTCCTCGTCGCAGTCGTCGTCCACTTGGGGCTGACCCCCACAGGCATCCGAGCGCCCCGGGTTCGTGGAGCCGTTCAGGTCGTCGCAGTCGCTCGCGTCCAGCACGCGTCCGGGAATGACCGCGCACGAGCTGACCGTGGCGGCGGGGTCACCGAAGCCGTCGCCGTCCATGTCCGCATACCACGCGCGGTCGGCAGCGCCCTCGTCCACCATCGTGTCGCAGTCGTTGTCCCACACATCGCACAGCTCGAGCCCACCCGGCGCGATCGTCGGGTCGCGGTCGTTGCAGTCCGCGGTGGCCGCAGCGCAGGCCGCGTCCGGCACGCCATCGCTGTCGTCGTCCTCGAAGTCGTGGGCCCCGATCTTGAAGTCAGCGCGCCCACTGCAGTCGTCGTCCACCCCGTTGCAGCGCTCGCGCGCCGTGGGCGCCACGTTCGCGTCGCCATCGTTGCAGTCGCCCAGGCGAATGGCCCGGTTGGCCGGCGGCACGCACGAGTCCACCGGCAGCGCGTCGGCGCTGACCACGCCCCAGCCGTCGCCATCGGCGTCCACGTACCAGGGCACGGCCAGCGTGTGCTCGTCCGTGGCGCCGTCACAGTCGTTGTCGAGCACGTCGCAGATCTCGGGTGCCGTGGGCCGCACCGAGGCGCGCGTGTCGTCGCAGTCGCCGCTCCCGCTCGCGAAGCCCGGCGCGCCCGGACAGGCCAGCGCCGTGGACGCCGTGATGCCCACCCCGTCGTGGTCGGCGTCGCGGAAGAGTTCCACCAGCAGGCCCTCGTCCACGGTCCCGTCGCAGTCGTTGTCGAGGCCGTCGCACACCTCGGGCACGCTCGGGTTGGTGCCGCGCCGTGCGTCGTCGCAGTCCTGCCCACAGGCGGCGCCGTTGCAGCACAGCGCCGAGCTCACGCCGTCGCCGTCCACGTCGCGCTCGCCCACCGTGCTGGGGTCGCAGTCTTCGTCCACCCCCGCCCCGTCACACACCTCGGCGTTGCCCGGGAAGCGGCTCGCGTCGTCGTCGTCGCAATCGGCGCCTCCGCACACCACGGAGCGCACGCCATCGCCGTCGATGTCGGGGTTGCCGGTGCAGTCCGCGAAGCACTGCGCGGTGCTCTCTTCACACAGGCCCACGGGGCAGCCCGCGCTCACCACACACCCCAGGCTGTCCGCGGCGTCGTCGTCGGGGCTGCAGCGCTCCACGCCGTTGCAGAAGAGGCCGTCGTCGCAGTCCGCTTGGCTGCTGCAGCGCACTGCAGCGTCGCCTCCGGGGGTCACTCCACCGCCGCCGCAGGCGGGCAGCGCCATGGCCAGCGCGACCAGCGCCGCGGCCCGCATGAAAGAACCCACCCCTGAATCCCCAGAAAATGACGTGCCCAAGAACCCACCTCTTCCACGGCGTTGCTGCGCCCGCCGCCCACGTCTGTGGCCGGCGTGGTCGAGGATAGACCTTCTAGCCAGACATCAACACGGTGGATGTTTGAATAAGGAGCGAATAAGGTCGTCCACCACCGCCGCGGCGTACGTTGAGCGCCGTCCCCTCGCGGCGCGGGCGGGCGAGACAATACCAAGGGAGAACAGTCATGGTAAACGTGAAGCGGGTTGCGAGCTGGGGCCTCATGGTGGCCCTCGCATGGGGGTCTCAGGCGGACGGTGCATCGGCGCAGTTCAACCGCTTTGCGCGGTCACTCCGCTACAACAACGGGGACGTCACATCCACGCCGGTGTCGGGGCGCACCGGAACGCCGCGCGCACTGAACACAGGCACCGAGCCGCTGCCCATCGCGGGCGTCGCGTTCATCAACTCCGGCAACAATACCTGCATCGTCAAGTCGCGCACCCGGGGGCCGGGCGTAGTGTCGAACTACGACTTCGAGCGCAGCGCTCCGTCGTGCATGTCAGTGACTGCCGGCGTGGTCACCCGCAGCGTCGACGCCCCTGCGGCCACCTTCATCACGGGCCTCGAGGTCTGCCTGCCGAACACCCCGGACACCACCACCGGCGACCGTATCGCGGGGGTGCGCATCCACCTCTCGCGCGTGGAGGCCGACGGCACCGTGGTCTCCATGAACAGCAGCGAGTCGGCGGTGACGCCCGACTGCGCCAACTGGCAGCCGCGCGTGGACTGCCCCGCCAACAGCCTGGCCGTGAACGTGCTCGCCCAGACCAACCCACAGGGCGTGATTCGTGGCGGCCTGGCGCTCAGCTGCGCCGCGCTCGTCGGTCCACCGCTGCGCGCACCGCTCGATGGCACCAACTGGGGCATCAACCTCACCCCACGGGTGGTTGGCGCGGGCTTCACCGGGCCCAGTGGTGCCACGCTGCGGCGCATCGAGTCCGACGGCATCGTGCAGTCGGCGGTGGTCGGCCGTGGCTCGGACGGCAAGGTCTGCGCGGTCCAATTGGTGGTCCGCACCGTCACGCGGGGGGCGAACCAGGGCCGGGCTCGGCTCTATGGTGAGATGCTGCGTACGGGACTGTGTGCCCAAGCGGGTCAGCCGGTGGTGTGGTCGGAGCCAGGTCCCATCGAGAGCAACGACGCGCTGATCAATCGCATCAGCGCACACCGCAGCATCGCCGCACCGGGCGCGGGCACCAGCGTCTCCGTGGAGGACGGTCGCTTGGTGGTCCGGACGGCCGACGGGGCCGGGCTCGCCTACGAGAACGTGCCGCCACCGGTTCCAGGCCTCGTCAATCCCCAGGCCGACGTGACGCACACGCGTCACTGCCCGTCCGACCACGTGGTGACGGGCGTGATCCTGTACGAGGTCAACGGCGCGTACATCGACCAGAACGTCAGCTGCTCCCCCATCGACCGCCCGGCCCAGCTCACCAGCGGCACGCGCGTCCGCCCGCGCTAGCCCACACCGTCAGTCGTCGACCAGCGTGCACGCCACGCTGGTCGCGATGCCGTACCCCGCCGCGCGGGCCATGGGCATCAGTCGGCAAGCGTCGCCAGGCCTGCGGCGGCCGCTTCGGAGTGCCAGGTGTTTCCATCCGTTCGGCACTGGGACGACTGAGTGCCCGCGCTGTAAGGACTGCCCGCGTAGTTCACGTAGTTCCCGTAGTAGAACTCCTCTGGGCCCATCGTGTCCTCACAGGCTCCCTTTAGGTCGGCCGTCGGGCAACCGCCCGTGCGCACCGTTCCCTGGCAACTCGCCTGGGCACTCTCGAGAGTTTGGTTCCCACTCGCTTGGTAGATGTGGCAGATGCCCCGCGTTGCCGACTCATCGCACGCGTAGGAGCCGCTTGGGGGCGGCCATGTGAGGTCCTCACCGAAGCCGCAACCTGGAAAGGCAAGGACGGCAAAGATCATGACGATTGAAGGACGTTTCATGCGTTGTCTCCTGAAGGTCTACTGGCGTTCTCGCGGTTTGGTGATTTCGACGACCCCGCGAAACCACTCTTCACGCCCACTGCCGCCTTGCCCCGTCACATTGCCCCAGACGACGCCGTTCTCATTCGAGTGCCCAAGAACCCAGGATACATCGATCTCACGCCCCCTCGACATGTGTGGGAGGGAATAAGGTCCGAATAAGGTTGTCGATCGCCGTCAGTCGTCGACCAGCGTGCACTCCACGCTGGTCGCGATGCGGTACCCCGCCGCCGAGTGCTCGAGGTCCTCCGCCAGCCCCGCGCGCCGCAGCCCGCTGATGGCCACGTACACCCGGTTGGCCGCCGCGCTCGGCATGATCCGTTCCCCCGGCCAGCACGCTGCGCACAGCGCCATCACGTCCAGTGACGCCCCCGGGTTGTCGATTCGCTGGCGCACCAGCACCACCAGCATGCGCGCCAGCACCGTTCGGCGCGCGAGATCCACGCGTGGACCCTGGCCACGCTCCAGGAACGCGCCTGTCACGCTGGTCCGCAGCGGCGGCCGTGCCGCATGGTCGACCGGGCCGTAGGCTTTCGCCAGCGTGAGCGCGACGCGGTTCTCGAACGCGGCCGGGTCCGGGCGGCAGCCGATCAGCTCGCGCACCCGGTTGGAGACCTCGATGGTCTCCTCCACCGAGGCCCGCTCGTTGGGGTTGGCGTGCACCACGTGGCGCTCGATCCAGATGATGCGCCGCACCAGCTCGATGTCCTCGCTCAGCGAGTTGCCCGAGATGGCGCGCGCGATGGACGTGTTGATGTCCACGAACGCCAGCATGCCGCGCAGCAGCATCAGCACCGCCACGAAGTCGCTGCGCTCGCTGGCCTCGCCGCCCACCGAGATCTCGGGGGCCTGGAAGAAGCGCGTGCGGGCCACGAGCGCGCCATGCTCGTCCTGCACGGCGGTGTTGTGTCCAAGCCCCACCAGCCAGAAGCGCCCGTCGCGCGCGAAGAGCAGGTTGCCAAAGCACAGCGTGCCGATGAAGCGCGCCGCCGGGTCACGGCCGGGCTCTCGCGCGCTCGCCAGCAACGCGTCCCGCACGGTCACGATGAAGCCGTCCGCCTCGGAGTGCGTGGCCCGCGAGCGAGCATCGGCGCCCACGCGAACGAGCCCGTCGAGGTCCACGCAGGCGGGCACGTCCAGCACCACCATGCCGTCCGCGAGGAAGTCTTCCCCCTCGAGGGTGGGGGCGATGGCGGGATGCGGCGGGAGCGCGTGCGCTTGCATCAACCGTCGGAGTGCCCTCTCCGAAGCGGGTGTTCGGCGCAGCGCCTCCACCAGCACCACCGAACGCTGGGTGTGCCGGTCGCGCGCCGAGGAGAGGCGAAAGGCCGAGGTGGCCGAGATCGGGGCTAGCTCACCGAACCGCAGGTTGCGGCCAGTCATGACCATGAGAGGGGATGCCTTCGACTGGTTGGCGTGGGGGTCTCCAGACGCGCGATGGTCGCGATCTCTTCAATCGGCGTCAACGTTGGGATGAGGCGTCACACGCGCGTTACCGTGACCAACTGGTCCGTGGCGGACGGGGGTCCGCTTGCTACCCTCCCCCCGACACGATGTTCGACTTCTTCCGTCGGCTGCTCGGCGAGCCAGCTCCTCAGCCCATCCCCGATGCGCTCTGGGACGACGTCTTCGCGGGCATCGTGTGGTTCGACGACCTCACCGAAGGGGAGCGCGCGCGGCTGCGCGAGTTCGCCGCGCGCTTCCTGGCCACCAAGAAGTTCGTGGGGGCCGGCGGGCTGCAGGTCACACCTGCCATGGCGCTCACCATCGCCATGCTGGCCTCGTGGCCCGTGCTGCACCTCGGCTTCCGAGAGCTGGGTGGCTGGACCAGCGTCATCGTCTACCCCGGGGGCTTCCGTGCCCAGCGGCGCGACGAGTGCGACGAGACGGGGGTGATCTCCGAGTACACCGAGGACCTGGTCGGCGAGGCGTGGGAGAAGGGGCCGCTGATCGTGTCGTGGTCGGAGATCGAAGAAGACCTGGCCAACCCGGACGACGGAACGTGCGTGGTGCTGCACGAGGTGGCCCACAAGCTGGACGCACGCAGCGGCGAGATCAACGGCGCGCCAGCCTTGCCGCCCGCCATCCCGTTCGAGCACTGGCTGGCCGTGCTGCAGCAGGCGTTCGAGGCCCTCGGCGACTTGGTGGAGGCGGACCGCGAGGACGAGAGTCTGGTGGACCCGTACGCGGCGACGGCCCCCGAGGAGTTCTTCGCGGTGTGCTCGGAGTACTTTTTCGTGCGCCCCGACCTGCTCGAGGAGCAGTTCCCGGACTTCGCGCGGCTGCTGCGCCTCTACTACCTGCCGCACTCCGTCAGCGGCAGTACTCGTCCGTCGTCGTGAACGCGACGATCTCCACGCTGGTCTGCGCGGGGATGACGAACTCGCTGGCGCCGCGCTCGCTCGCGCCCGCAGCCCAGTCGTACGTGTAGCCGAGGCGCGTCCAGGGGTAGCCGCCTTCGCCGTAGGAGCGCCCGCGCAGGTCGTCGAACCACGCGCGGTGCGCGTGCGTGCCCAGCTGGACGTCTTCGGCCACGTCGCTCGCGGCGCAGGTCGTGGCGCTCACGCTCGGGTCGGCGCACGGCCGCACCACCGTGCTGGGCCGCGCCCACAGCGTCACGAAGTAGGGCTTGCCCGCCCCCGGGCGGATGCCCAGGTACTCCGTCAGCCGCTCGTTCAGGGCTTCGCCCGTGAGCCCCGTACCACGGCAGAACTCCTGGACCTCGGGCGCAGCGGTCACCCAGATGGCGCGCCCCAGCGGCACGGTCTGTCCCACTTGCGCTTGGTAGCCGTCCCAGTCGGTCCAGGCCACGAGCTGCACCCAGGGCTCGCCGGCTTCATCTCGTCGCCAGCTCAGCGACGGCTGCTCCGGCGTGAGCGCGATCAGGTCGTTCACCACCTCGTCCGGGTCGGCCTCCGCAGCGTCCAGAAGCGCCCGCGCGATCCGCTCGTCGGCCGACAGAGCCGCGGACGGCGTCTCCACCTGCACGGTGTGACCGGCGCAGGCCGAGAGGCCGCCCGTGGCAAACAGGGCGAGGGCAACCCGCCGGAAGACGAGACCATGACGCGAGCGCGTGTGCAGCATGCCGCATGTGGTACACCATGCCTCATGGCGTCCCTGCATGATTTCTCCACGTCCAGCCTCTCGGGCGAGCCCGTCGCGCTGGCCGACTTCGCCGGCAAGGCCGTGCTGGTCGTGAACGTCGCGTCTGCCTGTGGGCTGACGCCGCACTACGCCGGCCTCGAGGCGCTCCAGCAGCGCTACGCAGACCAGGGGTTCTCGGTCATCGGGTTCCCGTGCAACCAGTTCGGCGGGCAGGAGCCCGGCAGCCCCGAGGCCATCGCCACCTTCTGCTCCACCACCTACGGCGTCACCTTCCCGCTCATGGCCAAGACCGACGTCAACGGCGACGCGCGGCACCCGCTCTTCGCGTGGCTCTGCGGCGAAGCCTCCGGCCCCGAGGGCAAGGGCGACATTCGCTGGAACTTCACCAAGTTCGTGGTCGGTCGCGACGGGGCGCTGGTCGCGCGCTTCGGCCCCACCACCACCCCCGAAGACCCCGCGCTGGTGGCCGCCATCGAGCGCGCGCTGAGCTGAACCCACGTGCCCAGCCTCTTTACCAGCGCGCTCCCCGTGGACGAGCGCATCCGCAAGAGCGTCGACCGCCTGGAGCTCGGCTTCAGCAAGCACGGCATCGACGCGTACGGCATCGACAAGGCCGAGCTCGCGCGCTTCTTCACGGCGCTCGAGTGGGCCTACCGCAAGTACTTCGACATGGAGGTCCACGGCACGGAGCACATCCCGCTGAGCGGCCGCGCCATGATCATCGGCAACCACTCGGGGGGCGTGGCCCTCGACGCGCTCATGGTGTTGGCGTCCTGCTTCTTCGAGCTGGACCCGCCGCGCCTCGCTCAGGGCATGGCCGAGAAGTTCATCAACAAGGTGCCGGGCGCGTCCCAGATGGCCAGCCGCCTCGGCCAGTTCACGGGCCTGCCCGAGCACGCCGACCGCCTGCTGCGCGACGAGCGCCTGCTCATGGTCTTCCCCGAGGGTGCGCGCGGCACCGCCAAGCTGGCGCGGGACGCCGACAGCCTGGTGCGCTTCGGCACGGGCTTCATGCGCCTGGCCCTCAAGACCCGCACGCCCATCATCCCGGTGGCCTTCGTGGGCGGCGGCGACGCCATCCCCACCGTGATGAACCTCTACAAGCTGGGGCAGCTGCTGGGCGTCCCCTACATCCCGATCACGCCGTACTTGGTGCCGTTCCCGAAGCCCGTGAAGCTGCAGCTGCTCTACAGCGAGCCGCTGCTCTTCGAGGGCGACGGGAGCGAGGCCGATGACGTGATCCACAGCTACGTGGAACAAGTTCGTGCGCGCATCGCCTGGCTCATCGAGCAGGCCCGCGCCTTGCGAGCGGGCACGCTGCGGCCCGAGGAGTTGGAGCTTCGATGAAAGTCTTGATCACGGGCATCAGCGGCAAGCTCGGGCGGCTGGTCGGCAAGCGCCTCGATGGCCTGGGTCACACGGTGCTCGGTGTGGACCGGCGCCCCTGGGCGGGTGCCCCGGAGCGCGTGCAGATGTTCCAGGTGGACATCCGCAAGCGCCCCGCCGAGGACGTGTTCCGCACCGAGCGTCCCGACGCCGTCATCCACATGGCCACGGTCACGCACCTCACGCACAAGAGCCCGGACCGCTACCGCATCAACCTGCAGGGCACGCGCGCCATCGTGGAGAACTGCCACCGCTACGAGGTGAAGCAGATGCTCTTCGTGGGGCGCCACACCTACTACGGCGCGGCGGCGGACTCACCGCTCTACCACACCGAGGACGAGCCCCCGATGGCGCTCAACAGCTTCCCGGAGCTGGCCGACCTGGTGGCCGCCGACCTCTACGCAGGCAGCGCGCTCTGGCGCTACCCCGAGGTCAACACGTGCGTCCTGCGGCTCTGCTACACGCTCGGCGGCAGCAAGCACGGCACGCTCGCCAACTTCATCCGCGGGCCGCGCGTGCCCACCGTGCTCGGGTTCGACCCGCTCTTCCACTTCATGCACGAGAACGACGCCGCAGACGCCATCGTGGCCGCGCTCGACAAGAACCTGCGGGGCGTCTTCAACGTCTCGGGCCCGCCGCCAATGCTGCTGAGCGACGTCATCCGCGACGCGGGTCGGCAGAACGTGCCGGTGCCCGAGGTGCTCATGAACCTGACGCTCGGGCGCTTCGGGCTCCCGCGTCTGCCCACGGGCGCGGTCGACCACCTCAAGTTCCCCATCGTCATCGACAGCGCAGCCTTCAAGAAGGCCACGGGCTTCCAGCACGCCTACGAAGAGTCCGAGGCGCTCACCGCGTATCGCAAGTCCGACTGACGAACGGGGGCGGCGGGGTCAGTCCACCTCGGGCGTGCCGTGGTCTGGCGCGGGTCCGAACCGCAAGTGATAGCTGTAACGGGCGGAGCCCCCGGTGGCGGGCTGCGTCACGCGCAGGTGCCCTGCGGCCGCGCCCACACAACGCTGGAACGTGCGGTCGAAGATGGTGAAGTTCTCGAGCCGGATGTCGCGCACGCGCCCCTCGGGCGTGACCGTGAACGTCAGGAACACACGCCCGCGCTGGTGCGCGCTGTGGGCTGTGAGCGTCTCGTAACACGCAGCGATCTGCGGCGCGATGCGGTCGACCGCCTGGCGCACGTCCTCGTTGTTGGCGCGGCCGAGGCCGTCCACACGCTCGGCCTGCACCAGGAAGAGCTCGCGGCTGAGCCGACGGCCAGACTCCAGCACCTCCGTGGCGGGGTTCGCGGTCTCGGCCGGGTGCGGGGTGGTCTCGCCCTCGTGCTGCACGACCACCCGCGGTGTGGTGGTGGCGGTGCTGCCCGTGGCTCCGGTGGTTCCCGTGGTTCCCGTGGTGGTGCCGGCAACGTGCGTGGTGTCCGTGTGGGTGCCCGCCGCGTGGGTGCTGCCCGCGTGCGGAGCGGCCTGGCCCAGGCAAGCGCGCAGCTCACCCACGATCACCCCGAGGCGCAGCTCCAGCGCCTCGGCGCTGTGCACCGCGTCGCGACGCGCGGCCTCTCCCGATGTGCTGGAGCGGGCCTGGCGCTCTGCTTCCTCGAGCAGCCGCAGCGTGCTCCCCAAGCGCTCGTGCTGGGCTCGCACGCACGGCACCTCTTGGGTTAGCCGCTGTGCCGTGGCCGCGATCTCGGCTGCGGTCTGCGCATGCGACGTGCGGGGTGTTGCGAGCGCCAGCAGCGCGAGGGCAGTGGAAGCGGTCACGAGGGCGAAGGGATGCGCTCGGCTCATAGGGACTCCAAGGGTCAGTGCAAATAGCGATGGGACAGGGGGGGCCGCGCGTCCGACGCGTCAGCGGCCCAGGATCTTCAATCCGCGTTCTCGCTGGAGTGTACCCTCCGAGCCAGCGCCACCGGCAACTTCCCGCGCCGCCACCGAGGCGCTATAGTTCGGGGATGCGTAGAGTGTGGCTCGGGTTGGTCCTCTCCCTCGTGGTGGTGGGCTGTGGTGGCGACGACGGCACGATGACGATGGTGGGCGGGTTCGGAGACCCCTGCGCGCGCCCCTCGCAGTGTCGCGCCGGCCTCATGTGCAACGGCAGCGGCGTCTGCATGCCCATGGGCGGCAGTGAGGAGGGCGCGGTGTGCCAGCTCGACCTCGACTGCGCGGACGGCCTGCGCTGCGACGCGTTCCGGCGCTGCGCCACGGAAGGCGACGCAGACGTGGGCGAGCTGTGCGCCGGCTCCCACGAGTGCCAGTCCGGCCTCGTGTGTCAACTGCAGGGTGTGAGCGCCACGTGCCAGACCAGCGGCACCGCCGACATCGGCGACGTGTGCACCAACGCCGCCACGTGCCTCGGCGGGCTGACGTGCACGCCCGCGTCGCCCTCGCCGTTGTGCACGAGCGCCGCCCCCTTGCCCACCAACTCGCCGCCCCCGCTCCCCAGCGTGGGCTTCTGGGCCGGCGTCACCTGCGCGGAAGACAACGACGCGCCGCGCGCCTATTTCGACGTCCCCACCAATTCGGAGCTCGACGGTGACTTCTATCGGCTGCCCTTCCCGAATGACGTTCGTCGCACCACCACGGGGCTCGATCTCTCCACGCACCCCACGCCCGCCACGGCGCTGAACATCGACGCCATCGACCGCTACCTGCGCGCGTCGGAAGAAGACCTCGATGGCTTCAGCACCAACCCCGTCGTCTACTTCCGCTTCTCGCGCGGCTACGACTGGGACACGAGCGGCGGGGCCATCCACTTCATCAACGTGGACCCCGACTCGCCCGAGTTCGGCCGGCAGCACCTCGCCGGCTGGCTCAATACCTTCGGCCCCATCAGCAAGTACATGTGCGAAAACTGGCTGGGTCTGCGCACGCTGCACGGCGACCCGCTTCTGCCCGGCACCACCTACGCGGTGGTCCTCGACACCTCGCTCCTGCCGGCCACCGACGTGGGTGGCACCTTCGCGCGCTCGCCGGACCTGGACGCGGTCCTGGGCGGCACCCGGCCCACCTCCGTTCACCTGGGCCCCGCGTGGGACCACTACGCGCCGCTGCGGGACTTCATCGCCGACGGTGCGGACTTCGTCATGGCCGACGTGCTCAACGCCACCGTGTTCACCACGCAGAGCGAAGTGGACATGGACGCCTTCCGCGACGCCGTGCGCGCTGAAGCGGTCCCCACGCTGTCGGACCTCACCCTGTGTGACACCGGCGTCACCTCGCCTTGCCTCGACGCCACCACTGGGCGCGGGGCCTGCGGCGCGGCCGACCCCGACTTCTACGAGCTGCACGGGCGCATCGCGCTGCCCATGTTCCAGGCGGGCACGCCGCCCTACGCCACCCCCACGGACGGGGGCGCCATCGCCTACGACTCGTCGGGCGCTCCGATCGTGGCGCGCACCGAGGACGTGTGCGTGGCCATCACCATCCCCAAGAACGCCACCATGCCCAACGCGGGCTGGCCCGTGCTCATCACCGGGCACGGCACGGGCGGCTCGTTCCGCGACGCCATCGACGGCGGACGCGCGGACGAAGTCTCGAACGGCACGGCGGGCGCCACCACCGTCAACGCCGCCACCATCTCCATCGACCTGCCCATGCACGGCTCGCGGCGCGGCGCCACCACCGAGGGCCCCGAGACCCTCTTCTTCAACTTCGTCAACCCACGCGCCGCACGGGACAACGTGCTGCAGGGCGCGGCCGACCTGCTGAGCGTCATCTACTTCCTCGAGCAGGGAGCGGTGGCAGCGGTCGACTCGCCCACCAACGAGGCCTTCTCGTTCGACTCCACGCGCCTCGCCATGTTCATGCACTCGCAGGGGGCCACCCACGCGGCGCTCATGATCGCGGACGAGCCGCTGGCGCGGAACGTGGTGCTGAGCGGCGTGGGCGGTGACCTCACCCAGTCGCTCCTCAACAAGACGCAGCCGGTGGACATCCGGGCGCTCTTGCCGCTGGCGCTGCTGGACATCGGGGGCGACGGTCGCCTTCCCACAGGCGACTTCCATCCGGCCCTCGCGCTCTTCCAGATGTTCTTCGACTCGGCCGACCCCGTGAACATCGTTCGCCGTCTGCACCGCGCGCCGCGCGTGGGCCAGGTGGGCACGCACGTCTTCATGACCTACGGCATGGGCGACACGTACAGCCCCGAGGCCACCATGCAGGCGTACATCACGGCCGGCAGCATCTCCGCCGTGAACCCACGCATCGCTACCTTCAACGTGGCGTCGGCCGATGCCCCGGTCAGCGCCAATCGCTCCGTCAACGGCGAGAGCATGACCATCGCTCACCGCCAGTATCAGCCCATCGCGCCCATCGACGGTCACTTCGTCGCGTCGCAGACCACCGAGGGGCGTGCCGACACCGCGCGCTTCCTGCTCCAGGCGCTAGCGGGTCAGACGCCGGTCATCGGCCAGTAGTCCGGGCGGGGCTGCAGAGGTGTCGCCCACTGACGACGCCTCTTCAGTACGCGAGGTTGCTCTCGCCCTCTTGCCGCTCGGGGCCAGCACCCACCTCTTCCATGACGTTGCCGCCCATGTCGGCGTAGCGGAAGCCCTCGGCGATGCGGAAGGCCGGGCCGTCATCGGCACGCACCACGATGTCCACCGTGATGGGCTCGGGCACGGACGGCGTCTCCACCTGCAGCGTCTGCGGGTCTACCAAGCTCACCTTGGTGGCGCGCTGCGCTCCGAAGTAGACCGTGTAGCCGATGTCCGGGCGGAAGTTGCGCCCCTGGATGGTGATCCGCTGCTGGCCCTGGATGGCGCCGGCTTGCGGGTCCACGCGCAGGATCTCGAGCTCGCCGGTGTCTTCACCGCAGGCCACGGTCCCGAGCGCGGCGGCCGTGCCGAGCAGCAACGTCCCCCCCCATCGCGTGAGGCGGCTTTTGAGCGAAGGGCGGGCTGAGGTGGCGGGCGCGTGGTGCATGATGCGCAGGACGATATGTGATGCGCTCGAAGGGCGTCAAGGACGAGCGCCGCCCCCACCCGGTCCCGGTTGGCGCGCACCCCCTCCGGGGCAGTCCGAGAACGTGGTCGACGCGCCGCGCCGAGGCCCTTACAATGGCCAGCGAGCAAGGATCCCTAGAGCCCGTGGCCAAGCAAAACCTCCTCCTCGTCGATGCCGACCAACGCAGCCTGCGCGTGTTGGAGGTCAGCCTGCGCAAGGCCGGCTACAGCGTCACCACCTGCGCAGACGCGCTCACGGCCATCGAGATGATCGGGCTCAGTCGCCCTGATATGATCATCAGCGACACCCGCCTGCCCGACGTGGACGGGTTCCAGCTGGTGGAGCGGCTGCGCGAGAGCGAGGACTCCCGCGAGATCCCGTTCATGTTCCTCTCGAGCGACGGCTCGGTGGAGAGCAAAGTGAAGGGCCTCGAGCTGGGCGTGCAGGACTACCTGACCAAGCCCATCTACATCAAAGAGATCATCACCCGCGTGAACCTCGAGCTGCAGCGCCGTCAGCGCGTTGGGCTCGAGCGCAAGAGCGTGGAGACCAAGACCCGCTTCAGCGGTTCGCTGGCGGACATGGGCCTGGTGGACCTCCTCCAGACCATCGACATCAGCCGCAAGAGCGGCGTCCTGCACCTCACGTCGCCCATCGGGCAGCGTGGCGCCATCTACTTCGACGTGGGCGGGCTCAAGCACGCCGAGCTCGGCAAGCTGCGCGGCGAGTGGGCGCTGTATCGCTCCCTGGTCTGGAACGAAGGCAACTTCGAGCTGGAGTTCCGGCCGGTGCGGCTCGAAGAAGAGACCATCTCCATGAGCACGCAGGGGCTCTTGATGGAGGGCATGCGCCGGCTCGACGAGTGGGGGCGCTTGCTGGAACAGCTCCCCCCGCTGGACGCGGTGTTCGAGATCGACGAGGCCGAGCTGCGTGATCGCCTGGCGGAGATCCCGGACGAGATCAACGACGTCCTCAAGTACTTCGACGGCGTGCGCTCCCTGATGGACGTCGTGGACGAGGTGGCCAAGGACGACCTCGAGACGCTGGCCGCCATCTCCAAGCTCTATTTCGAGGGCTTGATCGTGGACAGCGGCATGCGCACCTCGCTGCTCACGCCGGCTTCGGCCTTCAGCGACACCACGTCGGAGTCCGGCCTGGACGACTCGGATCACGAGATGGACGAGGAGGCGGCCGCCATGGCTGCTGCAGGCGTGGTCCCGGGTGAGTCCGGCGACATGCTCGTCTCATCGGGTGAGACCCCGCTCGAGCCCGAGGACTTCGGCCAGACGCTGATGCCCACGTCCAGCCTCGGTCCCGCCTCGCTGGCCGGCATGCGTGCTGCCGACTCCGAGCCACCACCCGCGCGTGAGCGGCCTCAGCGCGAGCGCTCGGACACGTCTCCCGGCATCGCGAGGGGCGACATCGCGCAGGCTCAGCTGGACCGCAACTCCGCGGAGCGCGCGATCGGGATGCTGGGCGACGACGAGCCCACGGCTCAGCCAGCGTCAGCGGCCACCCCGGCTGCGCCCGCCGGCGGCCCCGACACCCCGGCCGAGACCGACACCGACGCGCGCCCCACGGCGGTGGACACGGCCCCGGTTTCCCCCGCGAACCCCGAGCTGCCCGCGGCCCGCGAGGACGCGCGGCCCGAGCCGCCTGCCGAAGCGCCCGCCGAGGCGTCCGCCGAGGAGCCCCGCGAAGTGCGAGCCTCGCGCACGCCCGCCGAGACCCTGCCCGGCAACGTCATCCGCTTTCCGCAGAAGGGTGGCGCCGCGCTGGCGCTGGCCGAGCCCGAGGCAGAGCGTGAGGAGCCCCCGCCGGAAGCCGAAGACCCACTGCCCGTGCAGGACCCGGCCGAGGAAGACACCAACACGGCCAGCAAGGGCAACAAGCCCAGCGCGTCCACCGGACAGAGCGGCGCCCATGCGCGGCCCAGCGATCCTGGCGTGGCCGCCGTGGTGGGGGTGCCCGTCCCCGAAGCCGCTGACTCCCCCGCGCGCGCGTCGTCGCCCGCACCCGACACCATCCCCACCCGTCCGCAGGAGGGTGGCCACGACGCTAGCGACTTCTCGGACGAGTTCTTCGTCGCCGAGAGCTACGAGTCCACGCGTGCCTCCCAAGTGGTCGCGCGCCCCGACCGCACCGCCGACTTGGCCCCCGAAGAGGCTGACCGGCCCGCCCCCTCGGCGTCCGATGTGGCGTGGCGCTACTTGGGGTTGCTCACGGCCGCGGCGGTCATCGTCTTCTTCGTCTATCACCTGGCCACGCGGGACCGTGAAGGGCGCTTCGGCGACATCGGGCACCCTGCACACGTGGTCACTCCGGACATCCGCCCCACGCTGCCCACCGAAGCCAGCCCCGCGCCCGAGGCTCCGGTCGCGGACGAGGCGGCCGCCGATCCACAGCCCGAGGTGGCCGCGCTCCCGGACACCGCCGCCGCGGTGGATGCCGGCGTGGCTGCGGTGCCCGCCGAAGTCCCGTCCGTGGCCGAAGTGGCCCCCGCCGCGGCCGCTCCCAGCGCGGCGCTCGAGGAGGCGTTGGCCGCCGCGAGGGCGGCGCGCAGCCGTGACGCCCAGGCGGCTTGGGAGGCGGTGCTCGCCATTCAGCCGGCCTCCGCCGAGGCTCTCGAGGAGCTCGCCTGGCTCGCCATCAATCGCCGCCAGAACCAACAGGCACGCGATTTTGCCCGGCGCGCGGTCGCCATCGACGCCACGCTGTCACGCGCGTGGGTCACGCTGGGCGCAGCGCTCCAAGAGCTGGACGACGACGCTGGGGCCCGCGTGGCCTACCAGGCGTGCGTGGACCACGGCGCAGGCCGCAACGTGCGCGACTGCCGCACCATGCTGCGCATGCTGGGCACCCCCTGAAGCCAGGCGGGACGCGAAACGCGTCGGCTGCTGCTCAGGTCATGGAGAGGCCGGCGCGGAGTGGCCGGGCGGCTCAGCTCTGGGGAGAGCCGGCGATGATGTCCAGCTGCACGGACTCGCCGTTGCGGACCTCGAGGCGGTAGCGGCTGTTGGCGGTCTGCACGTAGTAGACCTCACTGCCGCAGATCCGGAGGATGCGCTTCACCGGCGTGGTCACGTACTCGTGCAGGCCATCCGGAAACTCGATGACCACGACCGAACCCTTACGAGGTGGCCGTAGCAGTCGCCCCACTACGGCGCGACCGGGTTTCCGTCCAAGCTTGCGCAGAACAACTTCCACGATGGGATCAAGCTAGCACACTCGCTCTCGCCAGCAAAAGCCCTGCGTATGGAAATTCGTCGCCAGCTCGAAATGAAGCGGGTTGTGGCGGACGGCTAGCGCACTTGAAAGCGGAACGAGACTACGGCCCCGTCGGGCAGGGTGCTGCCGGTGACGCGCATGAGGGGGGGAGACACGCAGCGGTTCAAGACCCCGAGGTCGATGCCGGCGGCGCCACGCTCGCGAAACCGGACATCGGTGACTGCCCCGGCCGCCACGCTGACGCGCACATCCGCCTCGCCCGCGGTGCCCAGGCAGGCTCCCAGGCGGTCGAGGGTGCGCCAGACGCTGCGCTCGAGGCCGTGGTCGCGCGGGCAGGTGTCGTTGGGGCACTGGAAGTAGGCCACGCGGCCGTGCTCCAGGGTTCGCTCCCCTCCGGGCGTGTCTCCGGTGGTGCCGGGCTGGGGGACGGGGGCGGCGTCTCCGGCCGCCTCGGGCAGTGGCGCGTCCGCAGCGACCTCGGCTTCGGCAGCCGTGGCCTCCGCGTCCGCGGCGGCTGCTGCCACACCCACATCCACGGCCCCCGCGACCGCCAGCGTGTCGGGGCCGGGCTCCGGGGCGTCCGCCACCGGGGCCTCGTCGAGCGGTTCGTGGGGTGAGGCGGCAGAGCCTTCGCCCGCAACGGGCTCGAGCGCCCCAGCTTCGGGCCGCGGGGCCACCAGCGACAGCTTCAGCAGCAGCAGCCCGAGCGCCGTGCAGCCCAGCGCCACCGCGAAGAGCGACAGCGGACGAGGGGTGCTCCCGCGAGGGTCGGCGATACGAACGATGGGCGACATGACGTTGGCTGCCTAACGCGCGCCGGGAGCCTTGTAAAGCCCGGGCGGGCCAGCCCTCAGGCGGCCGTGTGGAACGCCGCCAGGCTGACCTGGAGCTTCTTCTTGGCGCGCGCCTCGAGCTGGCGGACGCGCTCCTTGCTCACGCCCATCTCGGTGCCCAGCTTCTCGAGCGTGCAGGGATCCTCGGCCAGCATGCGGGCGGCCACGATGCGGCGCTCGCGCTCCGTCAGCTCGTGGAGAGCGCTGTCGAGCGCCTCACGCACACCCTGGATGGCCTGCTCACGGGCGACCAGCTCCTCGGGGTTGGGCACGTCCATGCCCATGCGCTCGAGCGCCGACTGACGGTCCTCGTACTGGGCGTCCACCGACACGTCGCCCTGCGTGAGCAGCGGCCAGAGCTTCTCGGCGCGGGCGCGCGGCATGCCCGAGCAGGTGGCCAGGTCGGCCGCGGACTGCACGTCCTGGCGGCGATAGGCCCGCATGGCGCGGCGCTCGGTGCGGGTGGTGCCCAGGCGCACGATGCGGTAGCCGCGCACCACGTAGTCGCGGATCTCGGCGCGGATCCAGTACGCCGCGTAGGTGATCAGGCGGCAGCCCTTGTCGGGGTCGTAGCGCGTGGCGGCCTTGAGCAGCCCCAGGTTGCCCTGCTGCACCAGGTCCTCGATGGGCACGCCCCAGCGGCGGTACTCACGGGCGATGCGGATGACGAAGGGCAGGCTGGCCTCGATGAGGCGCCGGCCCGCGTCCTGGTTGCCGCTGCAGTAGAGGCGCGCCAGCTCGCGCTCGGCCTCGGGGTCCAGGGTCTGGACGTGCTGCAAGGACGCGCGGTAACGATCGAGGGAGGTGACGTTGCTCATCGGGGATACTCCAGGGTGCTGCGGCGCGTCATTGCACACCCCGTGCCTACCTTTCGCCTTCTGAAATCATTATCATTTTCAGAATGACGCGGCGCGTCGTGGCGATAGCATCATCACCGCCGCGGCAGAACGCCGCACCCCGCTCCGCGGACCTGCCGCAGTGCCGCGGTTCGGGGCTTGCGCAGCCGCCGCGTTGACCCTAGCCCGCTGTCCCCGTTCTGGGCTACTCGGGGTCGCAGGCCACGTACTCGCTGGCCAGCCCCGGCGTGGGGGTCTGGGCGAACGCTCCCGCCGGCACCGTGACGTTCAGCGCGATGTCCTGGAAGCGCACCAGCGTGTCTGCGTCGTGGCGTTCGTCTTCGAAGTGCACCACGAAGGGCAGCTCCACCTCGGCGGCGCCGTCCTGCACCACGCGGTAGTCCTCGTAGCTCACGCGCCACACGGTGGCCCCGCTGGCGTCGAAGAGCTCCGAGCGCACCAGCCGCAGGCGCTGGTCGGCCGGTCGAGCGTTCCGGTCCGCCGTGGGCACCAAGAACGCCAGCTCCTGGCGCCGGCCATCGGGGGCGCGCAGCGTGACCGTGTAGCCGTCTCCCTCGCAGGCCATGCTGGCCTCGGCCGGATCGAGGCGCGGCGTGTCACCCATCAGGAAGCGCGCCACCTCGGCGCCCTCGAGCGACACCCCCAGCAGCCGCGCGATGTTGGATGGACAGGTGGGGCCTTCCAGGAAGCGGTTCTCACGAACGTCGGTGAGCTGGAAGCGCTCGCCGTCGCTGGTCAGGATGGCCGCCGCGCCGAACTGGGTGAGCACGTCGAAGCGCACCCGGTCGGGGCGCTCGAGGAACATCATGACCGTGCCGCGCACGCGGCCTTCGCGCCCACGGGTGTCCACGCGAGCCTCGGCCCGGACCACGCGCGTGACGGCCCGGGCATCACGGTGCGCGTCGAGCGCCGCCGCAGGCCCCGTGTGCGGATAGGCTGGGCAGGCGCCGCTCGGGCCACAGCCGCTCACGCCGGTCCACGCCACGGCGAGCAGGCTCAGCACGCCGAGGCTGCGCAAGCCGCTGACGGGCAGAGAGGAGCGCGGGCGTGGAGCAGTGGGTGATGGGACGAGGGGCGAGACGGGCATCGCCCGAGTGTATCGCCCCCAGCAGGCCGCGCGACCCAATCAGTTCTCGGGCGCGCCTTCGTCGATCCACTGGCGGATGACCGCCATGAACTCGGGCGGGAACAGCCGGCCGCCGGACGGCATCGGGTCGCCGCAGCTCGGGCTGTTGTTCTCCATCTTGTCGATCAGGAGCGAGCCGTCGGCGTCGCCCGGGATGATGAGGATGCCGTTATCCTCGCCGCAGTCCTCGCCTTCGGCCCCGCGGTTGACCATCTGGTCGTAGGCCAACTCGATGTTGCTGAGGTCCAGCTGGCTCTCCTCCCGGAAGTCCGGCTCGCCGGGGCCATGGCAGCTGTCGGCGCAGAACGGCTGGATGAGCGTCTCGTAGATGGAGGCCCAGTTCGGCTCGGGGGGGTCCGCCAGGGCGTCCACACGGTAGACGCAGTCGGTGGACCCGCGGCAGTTGCGCCCGGAGTCCTGAGGCGTGTTCGGGATCTCGTAGCGCTCGACCACCGGCAGGCCGCACGACAGCCAGTTCGCCACGATGCGCCGGCCCTCGCGGGTGCCGGCCTCGGGGAGCGCCTCACCCTCGTCGACGCCACCCACGAAGAAGGGATCGGCCGTGTCCACCCGCACATAGGTGCCGGCCTCGTCGCGGATGTCGCTCCCCAGGCGCCCCGGCGGCATGGACCCCCGCTGCAGCTCCTGCAGGATGTGGTGGCGGTAGTCGAAGGCCACGGCCTGGTTGGCGCGCAGCCGCGAGACGGCGCCCGGCAAGCAGCCCGAAGCATCGCAAGGGACCGAAAAGTCGAAGTCGAGCCCGGTGGGAACGCCGTAGCGCTCGCCTTCGGTGGCGGCGTTGGAGTGGCAGAACTGACCGTCGCCGCAGCTCACCTGCATGAGCGCCTGGCCCGCGAACATGGGCGTGCCGTTGTTCGGGTCGCCCACGATGCCCGTGTTCAAGTACACGATCTCGCGCGCAGCGAAGGGGTCGCAGGGGCCGACATCGACCGTGCAGCCGGCCGACGCCAACAGCAGACCGGCCACCAACCACGCCGGCGTGGGGTGCAGCACAGGCCGCGCGGACACTTGCAGGGACGAAGGAGCGACGCTGACCGCCGACGGTTGCGGGGCTTCGAGGGGGGAGTATGAGCTGTTCATGAAGGTCTGCGGGATGCCCCGCTCGGACGATACCTTGCGACGCATGCGTGCGCTGGGTCAAGCTTAGCTGCCGATCGCGCCCTTCGAGCCACTCGATGACGACTGCTACCACCACCCGCCCGCGCCGCGAGCGCAACCGTGAGGCCACTCAAGCACGGATCCTGGCCGCCGCGGAGGCCGAGTTCGCCCAGAAGGGTTACGACGGGGCACGGCTGCGTGACGTGGCCGCCCGCGCGGGGGTGCACCACGCGCTGCTGCACCACTACTTCGGCGACAAGGTGGGGCTCTTTCGTGCGGTGGTGCAGAACGCCTTTGCGGGTGTCTCCACGCGCGCGCTCGCCGCGCTCCGCTCGGGGTCGTCCATCCGCGCGCTGCTCGAGACCTACGTCAACATGCTGATCGACTTCCACACCCAGAACCCGAACTTGGTGCGGCTGCTGCACTACGCGTCGCTGGATGTGTCCTCGCCGGCGTTCACCGCCATGGAGGAGGTCACCCGCGAGATCAGCGCGCCCGTCATGGAGGCCGTGGGCCGCGCTGTGGAGGCCGCGCAGCACGCCAAGGTCATCCGTCAGGACATCGACGCACGTCGCCTCGTGAGCCTCTCCATCGGCGCCGTGGCCTACGTGTTCCACGAGGACCGTTTCTTTTCGCTCTTCCACGGCGGCGAGGTGCGCGCGCCCGAGTCGGTGGAGGCGCACCGGCGTGCCGCCATCGCGTTCGTCAACGCAGCGGTGTTCCCATGAACGACGTGCGCTGGGGGGCGCCGTACGAGGGGGTTCGCTTCGGGCTGCGGCCGCCGGCCGTGGCCGAGGCGGGCGGCTCCATCCTGGTGGGGCTGCTGTGCCACAACGTGGGCAACGCGCCGGTGCGCATGTTCGGCTTCCACCCCGCGTATCCGCGTGCGCTGCGCGTCTCGCCGCCCAAGGCCGACCGCCCGTACATCCGCGTGTCGTTCGGCGACGTGAACGTGCTGCACCCGCTCGATGCGTTCTCGGTGCTCGCGCCCGGCGCCACGCTCGAGACCTCGCTCGATCTCTCGTTCGCCTTCGACCGCCGTGGTACGGGCACCTGGCAGCTGGCTTTCGCCTACGACGCCGTGCGCACGGGTGCCCACTTCGTGGCGTACCGCGGTGGCGACGAAGCGCCTCAGAGCCCCGTGGTGGACCTGCTGGTCAGCTACTCGCGCTCGCTGCGCGACGCCGGCATCGACGAGGCCACCGAGGCCAAACTGGATGGCGCGCTCTACGCTGGCGAAGCCCGGCTGTTGGACCTGCTGCGGCATCATGGCGCAGGCGGGGTGGCGTTCGCAGCGCGGCGTGTGGCGCGCGTGCTCTCTCCGGGCGCCGAGTCCATCGCGGGATGGAACGCGCTCGACGCGCTGGCGCTGCTGGGCCCGCAGGCCATCGACGCCGTCAACGTGGCGCGCGAAGAGATCCCGCACGCCGACCGGGCGCTTGCGTTCGCCACGCGCTGGCTCGCGTTCCGGCACGGGTCGTCGCCGGACCCCTACGACCTGCCCTTCGTCACCATGCTGGACCGCATCGTCGAAGAGCCAGCCACGCGCGGCAACCTGCTGGTGGGCTGGACCGGCGTGGACTCGGCCATCCATGGCCTGCGGCGGGTGCAGATCTTCGGCAACGGCGAGCGCATCGTGACCTCGCGCGACCCGGGCTCCGAGTTCAGCCGCACGCGCCGCACCATGCTGCGCCCGCACGAGATGCAGGCCCTGGTGGAGGCCATTCGGCACAGCGCCGTGTGGCTGGCCGCTCCGCTGCGCGAGCAAGGCCTCCCGGACGAGCCGCGCCCCGCGTTCGAGGTGCAGCTCGGCATCGGTGGCCCCTTCAGCCGGCAGGTGTCCATGTGGAACGGCGAGTGGCGCCGCGGCCCCTCGTCCCACCTGGCCGAGCTCATGGATCGGCTGGCGAGCGACCACATCGGCGAGTCCATGCCGCCGAGCTGAGGCGTGCGGAGGCTCTACAAGGAACGGTTGACCCGAGCCCCGGGTTCGACGTCTAATGCCCCGTGGCCCAGCGAATTTGTCACGGACGGTCTCACACGGACGACTCGCGACGTGTGAGCGAGTGGGGGAAATCATGATCCGGACCAAGTTCTGGGGCGTGCGAGGGAGTATCCCCGTGCCCGGCGCCACCACCGTGGGGGTGGGCGGCAACACCAGCTGCGTGCAGGTCACCTGCGGGGACACGCACATCGTCTTCGACGCGGGCACCGGCCTGCGGCTCTTGGGGGCCGAGCTGGTGCGCAAGATGCCCGTCTCGGTACACCTGTTCATCAGCCACGTGCACTGGGACCACATCCAGGGCTTCCCGTTCTTCGCGCCCGCGTTCGTGGGCGGCAACAAGATCCACATGTACGGCGCGTCCAACTCGCGCGGCACGGTGGAGTCCGCCATGGCCGGCCAGATGGAGTTCCCCAACTTCCCGGTGAAGCTCAGCGAGCTGGGCAGTGAGCTCATCTTCCACCACGTGAGCCCCGGCGACGTGGTGCACGTGGGCGCCAACGTCTCGGTGCGCGCGGCGGCGGGCACCCACCCCGGCGGCGTGCTGGCCTACCGCGTGGACTACGAGGGCGCCTCGGTGGTCTACGCCACGGACACCGAGCACAGCGACGACGGCGAGCTGGACGAGCGCTTGGTGGAGCTGGCTCACGACGCAGACGTCTTCATCTACGACAGCATGTACACGCCCGAGGAGTACGACGGGCGCGCCGACGGGCGCTCGCGCATCGGCTGGGGGCACAGCACCTTCGAGGTGGGCGCGGCCATCGCCACGGCGGCGGGCGTGAAGCAGTACGTGCTCTTCCACCACGACCCGGAGCAGGACGACGCGGAAGTGCGCGTCAAAGAGCAGCGCGCGCAGGCGCTCTTCCCGAACGCCATCGCCGCCCGCGAGGGCCTCGTGCTGGAGTGCAGCCGCTAGCTCAGCGCCCGGCGGGGCCCAGCAGCTCGCAGCTCAGGCCCAAGAACAGGGCTCGGTAGGCGTCGTCCGCGTCGCCCCCGCTGGCCGCGTGGCGTTCGATCAGCATCTGCGGGGTGGCGTCGCCGCGCACGGAGTCCAGCACCGCTTCCCACGCAGCAGGGAGCGAGAACGCCAGGCTGGGGACCGACGGGGAGAGGTTGCTGACCAGCACGCGCTCCTCGAACGGCAGCAGCGCCGCGAACAGCTCGCGCACGTCGGCGGCGGCCACCGCGTCGCGCAGCAGCTCGAGCGAGTCGATGCCCAGCGGGAAGGTCTCCTCGTGGGAGCGCAGCTCGGGCACGAACGCCCACTCACCGGCGCGCCAGCGGAAGGCCTCGAGCAGGCGCCAGCGCACCTGGCTGGCGATGACGCGGAACAGCTCCACGGGGCGCAGCACGCCCAGCCCCACCAGCGCGTCGCCGATGCGCCCGCCGTAGCGTGGCAGCAGCGCGAGGGCCATCTCCACCTCCATGCGCAGGCAGTGCCCGTTGGACACCAGGTACTCGCCCAGCAGCTCGCGTGACTCGGTGGAGGCCACGTACTCGGGCTTGCCGTCCACGAAGTAGATCTTCTTGCGGCGCTGCCCATCGAACAGGTGCAGCACCCCCGTGCGGCGCGTGACGAAGGTCTGGAAGAACAGCGGCAGCAGGCGCGTGACCCCCAGCGGCCCGCGCTGGTCGGCCTGGGCCAGTTCCTCCAGCTGCCACTGCAGCGCCGGCGACGTGACGAAGCGCGTGAACTCGGGCAGCCGCGTGATGGCCGCGAAGCCGTCTTCGTCCTTCGACACGCGCGTGCGCGCGTCGATCTGCCCGCTGGTCACCAGCTCCACCAGCTTGGGGAAGGAGAACGGCCCGAGGATGTTCCCGTTCGCGTCGAGCACCCGGTAGATCTCGGGCGACGTGAGCACGGGCCGCACGGCATTGAGCTCCGTGCGCAGGTCCATTTCGCTCGTGTCGAACAGGTTGGTGTCGCCCTTCACGTGGTCCGGATCGCTGCTGCTGACCGGGCTGATGGGCAGCCGCTCGATGAGCGCCGCCAGGCGCGCGGGGCCGTGGGCCATGCCGCGCTGCCGCATGATCTCCGCGCAGCGGTGAGCGAACGCGCCCGCCGACAGACGGTCCCGAGGTTGCCGCGCGAGGGCCGCGATCAGCAGCTCGCGCACGTCCTTCGGGATCTGCCGGTCAGTGGACGTGAGCGCCTGCAGGTTCACGTCGCGGATCTGCAGCAGGATCTCGATGTCGCTGTTCCCGCGGAAGAGCGGCTGCAGCAGCAGCAGCTCGGCGAACACGGTGGCCAGGGTGAACACGTCGCTGCGGGAGTCCACGCGCTGGCCCACCACCTGCTCGGGGGACATGTAGCCCAGCTTGCCGCGCACCTGGCCCGAGCGTGTTTGGGGCAGGCGCAGCGCGGCCGTGGCGATGCCGAAGTCCGTGAGCTTCACGTGCCCTGTGCGCGTGAGCAGGATGTTCGCGGGGCTCACGTCGCGGTGCACGATGTGCAGGCTCTCGCCGTTCTCCGCGCGCAGGTTGTGGGCGAAGTCCAGCGCCTCGGCCGTTTGCGACACGATGTGCAGGGCCACGTCGAGCGGCACGCGCCCCTGGGCCGCGGCGGCGTTCAGCAGGCGGTGCACGGTGGTGCCCTCCACCAGCTCCATGGCCAGGAACAGGGCGCCGTCGGCCTCGCCGAAGTCGAACACCTGCACCACGTGCGGGTGCGTCACGCGCACGGCCAGCTGCGCCTCGGCCACGAACAGCTCCACGAACTCGGGGTCGCTCGCGAACTGCGGGAGGATGCGCTTGAGGGCCACGCGCTTCTTGAAACCCCGGCTGCCCTCGCGGCTGGCGATGAACACCTCGGCCATGCCCCCGGTCGCGAGCCGGCGCTCGACGAGGTAGGGGCCGATGCGTTGGGGGGTGGCCACACCCGTACCGTGACAGAAATAAAGGAGTGTGTGTATGCTGGTCGCCCCACGATGACCGAACGAAAATCATCCGCACGGACGAGCACCAAAGACACTCTCCTCGGCAAGGTGGTTGCCGGCCGATATCGCCTCGAGGCACGCCTCGGCGAGGGGGGCATGGGCGTCGTCTACCGGGCCCGGCACGTGCTCATCGAGCGTGTGGTAGCTCTCAAATTGATCCGCCCCGACCTGCGCGGCGAGACCCACCTGCGGGCCTGGATGCTGCGCGAGGCGCGCGCCGCCAACCGCGTGGATCACGCTCACATCGTAGATATCCACGACGTCGGCGAGACGGAAGAGGGCGACCTCTACCTGGTCATGGAGTACCTGCTCGGCAGCTCGCTCTCGAGCGAGATCGCCAAGGGCCCCATGCCCATCACGCGGGCGGTCGACGTGCTCGAGCAGATGTGCGCCGCCCTCGCGCGCGCGCACGACCTGGGCGTGGTGCACCGCGACCTCAAGAGCGACAACATCATGCTGACGGTGCGCGGCGGCCGTCAGGACTTCGTGAAGATCCTGGACTTCGGCCTGGCCGCCTTGGCGCGTGACCCGCGGCTGGCGCCCAAGGGGGCCGTGTTCGGCACGCCGGAGTACATGGCGCCCGAGCAGGCGCGCGGGGAAGACGCGCAGGCCAGCAGCGACTTGTACGCGCTCGGCATCCTGTTCTACGAGATGGTCACGGGCCGTCTGCCGTACCGGTCGAGCGACCGCGACGAGCTGCTGGAGATGCAGCGCACGGCGCCCGCGCCCGACCCGCGCAAGCTGCGCCCCGAGCTTCCGGACGGCGCGCGCAACATCATCTTGAAGCTGCTGGAGAAGGACTCCACCAAGCGCTTCCGCGACGGCCACCACTTGCTCGAAGAGCTGAAGTCGGTGCAGCGCTCGCTGCCGTCCACGCCGTGGGACCTGCGGATGAGCGAGGCCCCGGTGGGCCCGCCGCCGCCGCCGCCTGCGCCCACGCCGGGCGTGGTGGAGTGGAGCCGCCGCGCCGCCAACTTCCTGCGCGCCACCGCGCGTGCGTACCCCAACGGCCGCGCGCCCGAGAAGGTGCAGCAGTCGGCCGACCGCATGTGGGAGCTGGCTGCGCGGGCTTCGCGCCTCGAGGGTGAGCTGGCGTCGCACTCGCGCAAGCTCGAGGCCATCGAGAAGCGGGGCCGTGCGCTGCGCGCCGAGATTGGTCGTAAGGTGGAGGAGCTGGCCGGCGAGGAGTCCCGCGCGCTGCGAGAGGCGGCCCTCGAGCGCGAGCGGGCCCACGACATGACCGAGCGCTCGCAGTCCGCGCGCGCGGAATATGACCGGCACCGCGCCGTGGTGGACCGTGGGCAGGCCGACGGGCGCACCTACGAAGCGTTGGGGGCCGAGCGCGCGCGCATCGAGACCTTCAACCAGGTGCACTCCGAGTACAGCGAGCGGGCCACCATCAAAGAGCAGTACGGCGCCGGCCTGCGCAAGCAGATCGACGACCTCAAGAACCAGCTGCAGCGCTACAGCGAGGCGCTCGAGAACGACCTGCAGGCCGGGCGCGACCGCATCGCCACGCGCGTGCGCGAGGCCCTCGGCTACGAAAAGGGCTTCCAGGAGGCCAGCGCCGTGCTCATCGAGCACCTGCGCGACAAGCCCGAGTGCCGCGAGCTGCTGGAAGAGGTCATCGAGGCGGGCTCGGAAAACTCGAGCGCGGCGCCGGGCGCGTGATCAGGGTGCCCGTGGCTCGCGCCTGTTGATTCCACACATCTTGCTAGGGGGCCGATTCGCCTTGCTGCAAGGCACTATGGGCACCCCGGACTGAAGTCCGGGGCAGCATCCCGGGCCTGGATCAATGGCGGAAGTCCGCCCCCTACCGGGCGCGGACTGCGTCGTTCAAGGTCGGATGGGTGTCGAGTTCAGCGCCATCCACCACTTGGAGCTCACCACTTCCCCTGCTTGGAACTGCCCAGTCCGGGCCCGTTAGGGGCTGGACTTCCGCGCCTGTCGGGGCGGGGGATGCTGCCCCGGCTTTCAAGCCGGGGTGCCAATGCCCCTTGAAACAGGCCCGATTCATGATGACCAGAGCCTGCCAAGACTTGTGTTGAATCCTCAGGCGGAAGCCGTGGGTGCCGAGTCCGCGCTCAGCTTCACGGTCACCCCGAACACCTCGTTGAACAGGTCGGCCTTGCGCTCGGCCGTCCACAGCTCGAGCGAGGCGTCTTCGTTGGCCGTCACGCCCACCTGCAGCGTCTTGCCGCTGCGCACGATGCTGAGCTTGTCCACCTTGCTGCGGTGACCGCGGTCGAGGGCGTCGGCCACGCGCAGGATGGCGGCCAGGCGCCGCACCCGCTCGCGCGTGTCTTCGTCCAGCGCCTTGAACTTGGGGTGCCGCGTGGTGGGGAACGAGCGGCGGTGGTAGCGCGCCACCTGCGCGATGACCTGACGACGCTCGAAGGGCAGGCCCATCACCTCGCTCGACTCGATGATGTACTCCGAGTGCTTGTGGTGCCCCGACGGGTTCAGGAAGTCGCCCACGTCGTGCAGCAGCGCGGCCAGGCGCAGCACGGATCTGTCTTCGTCGGACAGCCCGTGGATGCTCTGCGTGCCGTCGAAGAACTCGAGGGCCAGCGCGCTCACGCGCATCGCGTGCCGCTCGTCGAAGTGGTAGCGCCGCCCGAGCTGTAGCCCAGCCGCCAGCAGCTTGTCGCGCTCGGTGCCGTAGTCCCACACGCGGTAGTGCTTGGCGATGAGCTCGGTGAGGATGCCGTCTTTCACGCCCACGCCGGGCGCCACGATGGTCTTCACCTTGGCCAGGCTCGCGATGCGCGTGACCACCTGCAGTGCGGGCACGATGACGTCGGCGCGGTCGGACTTGATGCTGTAGCGCTTCTCACGCTTCTGCGCGCTCATGCCGCTCATCTCGGCCAGCATCTCCTTCGCCTTCACGATGTCGATGGTGGGGTGCCCACCGACGGACGTGCTGGCCGGGCACAGCTTGGCGATGGCCTCGAGGTTGCCACCGGTGCCCACCACCACGTCCCACTTGCGCAGCCGCAGGTCCTTGCGGTGCGGCTCGAGGACGCGGTCTAGGTACTCGCGCACCAGCTTCTCTTGCTTGCCGGTGACCACCCCGTCGCCGTCCAAGAACGCTTCGAGGATGCGCACGGTGCCGATGGGCAGCGAGAAGACGAAGTCAGTCTGCTCGTTCTCGATGTGGGTGACCTCGAGGCTGCCGCCGCCGAGGTCCATCAGGAGCGCGTACTCGCCCAGCATCATCTTGCTGCGCACGGCCATGGTGACCAGGCGCGCTTCTTCGGCGCCGTCGATGGGGCTCAGCGTGAGGCCGGCCTCGTCGCGGATGCGGTCGATGAGCACGCGCCCGTTCTTGGCGCCGCGCGCCGACGCCGTGACCACCGCGCGGTAGTTCTGGACGTCGGCCTCGTCCATGGCGTCGGCGAACATGCGCATGGTCTCGACGGCCTGGTCGATGACCAGCGGGTCCAGGCTGCCCGTCTGGAACACCGAGTGCCCGAGGCGCACGGGGATGCGCTCGCTGCGGAACGTGCTGACCCGCTGCGGGTCCGTGGCCTGCGCGATCTGGAGGCGCATGGCGTTGGAACCCACGTCGATGGCAGCGAAGAGCGGCATGTGGCGCGCAGTATAGCTACGGACGCGCGGAGCGGACGGCTACTCATCGTCGTCGTCATCGTCGTCATCATCGTCGTCGTCGTCGTCATCATCGTCGCTCTGAACGCCTTGCTTGGCGAGGGCGGCTTGGCGGTTGGCCTGGAATTTCCGGTCGAACTCGGCGTCGGCCTTGTGGCTGTCGCGGGCCATGTTGATCATCATGCGGGCGATGTAGGCCATCACCAGCGCGGCGAAGAAGGGGGCTGCGCTGTACAGGTAGAAGAGGTACTTGTCGCGGTTCAGGTCCACCAGGAGCGCGTCTTCGCTGATGGTCAGCCCCATGTTGGCGAAGATGGCGCGGTCGCCGGCGCTCACGCCCTCCCAGAGGATGTCGCGCGCGATGCCCGTGAAGACCTGCGTGCCGATCACGGCGCCGTCCACCTGGGTGTCGTAGGCGATGCCGCGGTCGATGTGCAGCAAGAGCGGGACGGGCTGCCCCGGCTGCCAGTCGAGCGGCACCACGGGCACGAACTGCTCCACCTGCGAGACGCTGCCGTCGGTGGTGGTGGTGAGCTGGTAGGCCTGCTCGTAGAGCGCGCGGCCGCCCGTGATGGTGACGTTGCCGGAGTCTGGGCGCTGCCCCGCGGCCAGCTCGGCCAGCGTGATGGTGGAGCTGCCGAAGTCGAGCGCGTGGCCCAGCTGCGGCAAGAGCGCGACGGCGATGGCGATGGGCACCAGGGGGAAGAGCGCGATGACCTTCCAGTTGACGTCGTCCTTCCAGTCCTTCGGCTTCTTTCCCTTACCCATGATCCCACCCTTGGGGTTCCCCTGCACCGCTGCGGCCCCCGCGGGGCGGGGGGGGGGGGCGGCACGTACCCGTCGCGGCGCAGGTTGCCGCGCGCCGTGGGCCACGGCAGGCAGTTGGTGGAGGACCCGGCCACCTCGTAGATGAGCGTCTGGCGCTCGCCGTCCACGCCGTCCTTCAGGCTGACCACGATCTCGAGCGTGCCGTTGCCGTTCACGTCGCCGATGCTCGGGATGGGCATGGCGCCGCGGCCCGGCAGCGGCAGCTGGTGCAAGAGGTTGCCGCCCGCGTCCAGCACGAACAGGTGGCTCACGTCCTCGTCCGGCGAGTAGCTGGCGAACACCACCTCGGGGATGCCGTCGCCCGAGAGGTCGGCCGCGATGACGCCGCCCGTGAGCACGCGGTCGCTCTGCGTGTAGGCGTAGACCCAGACCTGCTCGCCGCGCGCGTTCACCGCGTGGATGCGCCCGTCGAAGCCCGCGAAGAGCACCTCGAGGCCCGCGCTGGCCGGGTCGAGGTCCAGCACCGCGACGCTGTTGTTCTGGCCCACCACGTTGGTGCCGTCGAAGTCCCACAGGCCCGCGCGGTAGTCGGGCACGTGGTAGGGCGTGAGCCAGTTGGCCGGGCGCGTGCCGTCGGGGTTCACCACCCACAGCGCCACGCCCTGCAGGCGGTCGCTCTGCGCCGCGTTCTGCACGCTGCCCAGCACGATGAGCTCGCGCCCGCCCACGCCGTCCAGGTTGGCCACCACCGGCGAGCTGTTGGTGAAGTGCGCCTGGAGCGCGGTCTGCTCCATCTCGGCGTAGCCCTGCTGGGCCTCGGCGTAGTCGTGCAGGAAGCGCACCCCCAGCACCTTGGTGCGGTCCTCGAAGATGCTGGCCGCGTCGAAGGCGCGCCCCGTGCCGTCGTGGATGCTCAGGTAGGCGTTGTCGTGCGGCACCACCACGTCCACCACGTCGTCGCCGTTCAAGTCGCCGAGGCCCACGTTCTGGTCGAACGCGCCCGTCACGTAGCAGGCCTCGTCGCAGCCCGACGCGCCCGTGGTGTTGGGCGGGAAGCCGGCCACCGCGTTGCCGTTGGCCTCCACCGCGAACACCACGTCGCGGAAGGCACCGCTCTCGAGGCGCTGCGTGGTGCTGGCCACCAGCTCGAACGCGCCGTCGCCGTCGATGTCGCCCGCGGCCAGGCTGCGCAGCTCGTCGCGCACGTCGGTGGGGAAGCCCGGCAGGCCGTTGCCCGCGGCGTCGTAGGCGTAGATCTGCCCGCGCGCCGCCACGGCCACCTCGAGCCCCGCCGTGCCGGGCAGGAGGTCCACCACCACGGGGCTGCTCCAGATGCGGCCTTCCACCTCGTGCTCGCGCAGCAGCGTGCCGTCGGCGTGCCAGACCTGCAGGCGGTCGTGGGGCGGGACGAGGATCTCCACCACGTCGTCGCCGTCGAGGTCCACCAGCGCGGGCGAGCCCGACCAGCCCTCGTGCCAGCGATCGAAGAGGGTGCGGATGAGCGTGGGCTCTGGGACGGTGGTGCTGCCCCCGCCGTTGGCCGCGTCGCAGCTGGCCGTGGGGAGGGGCGTGGGATCGCTGCCCAGGTCGCCGGGGCCGCTAGAGCCGCTGCTGCCGCAGCTGGCGATGCCGAGGGCGGTGGTGGTGGTGAGGGCGAAGAGGAGCGAGCGCGACATCCGGATACTGTTCCACGGGTGGGGATGGCGTGGGTAGAGTCCCTGGATGGGTTCGGGGGTGGGTGGCGTGGTCGCAGGCTAGGATGGGCAGCCACGGCTGGAAGCCGTGGGCAGCAGACCAGGCCTCGGCATGCTGAAAGTCCACCCCTGTCGGGGCGGACTACGTGGCGGAAAGCGGGGTGCGTTGGTCGCCGAGGTACCCGGACGCAGGGGGTGGTTCCGCTTCTGTGGGTTGGCGCGGGGATTGACGGCACCGGCGGGTCGCGTTAGACACCCGCCTCTCCTGGCCGAGTGGCGGAATGGCAGACGCGGCGGATTCAAAATCCGCTTTCTTCGGGAGTGCCGGTTCGAGTCCGGCCTCGGCTACCAAGGCTTGTTTTAGGGCGGTTCCAGCGATGGGACCGCCCTTCTTCTTGGGCGCGCTGGAGGAGCTGGGCCCCAATGGGGCCCCAATGGCCGGTTTTGGCACGGCTCGATTGGGTCCCAGGTGCTTGACCCGCGCCCTTTGGCGCGCAACGTTGAAGCGGCGCTGGAGACGGCGCACACGAGCCTCGGGCCCTATGCAGTCCCTCCCCTCCTTGCACGCCCGAGGCTCGACCTTTCTGGCCCCCGTTCACCTTCGCGTGAGCGGGGGCTTTCGTTTGCTCCCGAACGGCACGGCCGCAACGCCCGTACCTACAGGTCCAGCATCGCAAGCGAGCGGTCGGCTTCTTCCATCGCCGCGTCGAGTGCCGACGGATCTCCTGTCAGCTCGGCAAGAAGTGCGTCCGCCAGGTACACCACGGCCAGGCACTTTGCGCTGACGCTTTGGCGAGTCTGCACGATGTGGCCGAGTTCCACGCGATACTGCGAGTCGACGCCGAGTGACTGCATGCTGCCACCTACGTGCCGTCGCTGAGAGATGTCGCGAGCGATCTTGAGCACGCGGTGGCCGATGGCCTGCTCGGGGACTGGCAAGTACGGGACGAGGCGCACGACGCGGGGAAGAACGCTGGAGTAGTCCATCGCTGCGACCATATCTCGGAAGGGCGACGAGTCCAAGGCTCAGGCCTGGGCAGATGCTGAGCGGAACTCTGGGATCACCTCGTCCAGCGGCAGCAGGGGACCGAGGTTGAGCTCCGCGAGCGAGCGCGCTGCACGTCGGTACCGGTTGATCATCACGCTGGATGTGTGCCCCGTGCGGTCCTGCACCCACGTCTCGGTGCGTCCATTGGCGAGCGACACGGTGATCATGGTGGCGCGCAGGTCGTGGGCCCGAATCGGCTGACGTGAGGCCGTGCGCTCGAACAACGTCGAGCGGTCCACGCCGGCCACATTCAGGTGCTTCCGAAACTGAGCGGCGAGCTGCTTCATGTGGACGTGGAAAACGGTGTCGCCTGCGTCAGACGGGGTCGCATCACCTTCCACTTGGCCAGCGCCCGGACGACACCGGGATCGAGCGCCCAAGCGCGGGGCTGCTTGGTCTTGTTCTCGTCGAGCGTGAGAGCACCGCGTTCCAGATCGACGGCGGACCACGTGGAGCTGCTCGACCTCTGACACGCGCATGCCCTCGCGTGCGAGGAAGCCCCAAAGCAGCCGATGCTCGAGCGGCACCGCGGTGCAGGCCAAGAGCTGCGCATCCTCGCCGGGGTACAAGTAGCTGAACGCCTTCGTGCACTTCGCACTCGGCAAGAAACCACGAGGGAGTGGGTTCGTGGTTCGGAGCCGCGCGGGGTAGACAGCAAGCGCGAGCACGCGGTGCATGAGCTGCGCGACGTGGCGTCGGGTGGCAGTGGCAAGCCCAGGCGGCAACGCGCGCATCACCGCGTCGGCATGGTCCAGACCAAACTCCGCGACCGGCACGTGGCCGACAAGCGGGTACACGTACTTCGCAAGCCGCTCGCGGTCATCGGTGCGCGACGACTTCTGCTTCACGTGGTCGGGCCAGCGCGCATGTAATCGCTCCTCCGTCCAGTCCTCGGCGAACGACTGAAACGTGGTGCCGATGACGCGCGGTACTTCGATGTCGCCCTCGCAGATCCGTTCCACCGCCTCCAGCACGTCAGAGAGGGCTCGGCCGTTGCGCTCAGCGGCTCGCTCTAGCAGGGGTGGTGCGACCTCGATGTGTCCAGTGGCACGAAGCCGCGTCAGGATGTCGACCAGCTGACCGACAGCGTGTTGCGCAGTTAGAATGTTATGTAAACTTTCCGTACAACAGCTTGAAAGTGTTCATGTTTCCTATGGGCTCGCTGGGCGCGGTGATCGCGGCCGTGTGGGGACGGCGCTCGCGCTAGCCGAACCGCTCTGAGGGCCGAGGCGCCGCCGCAGAAACTCCATCGTGGTCCGAGGGGAATGGTCCATCGTTCTCCTATGAGTCCGTTCTCGTTGGAGGCGCACGCCGTGCGCTGGTCGGGGGTCATCCACCCCGAGAGCAAGGCGCAGGTCTCCGTGAACGTGCCCGACACGCAGGCGGGGTTCGCCGAGCTGCGGCAGGCGCTGCAGGACGGTGACGCGCTGGCCGCGGACACGGCGGTCCGCGCGGTGCCCATGCCGTTGACCATGCTGCACGACCTCGCGAAGCACTGCCTCGCCACCGTGCGAGAAGCTGCCCTCGACGTGGCGGCGGGCAAGGGCGCGCCGGATCCTCGCTGGGCGATGGCGCTGTCCGAGATGGCTGGCCACCAAGGGGCTCATGGCAAGCCCGAGCTGGCCCCCGCGCGCGACCTGTACCGGCCTGCGAAGGGGCTGCGCGTCAATCGGCTGCGCGAGCTCGGCGGCGCGCTAGCGGTGCAATGTCTCCGTCCTCGGCAAGCACCGCTGGCTGCACTGCGAGCGGCACCACCAGCTGTTCGGCTCGGCGCTGGTGGTGGAGCACCAAGATCCGTGGAAGCGGCCGCTGGTCGTGGGCAACTGGCTGCTCTCGTTCGGCCCGCGGCACTTCGACGCGGCACGCCGCGAACACATCAGCTCGCACTTCACGTGGACCTCGCTCGACCGCGCGGCGAAGGACGTGTCGTTCTCGTGGAACGAGACGGTCTTCAGCGCCGCCGTGATGGACGGCTTCGCGATCCTCGGCACCGCCAACGGTGTCTTCACGGTTGCGCCCGGTGGCCAGGCCGAGCGCCTGGTGGAAGGCCGCTGCTTCGGCATCGCCACCGATGACGCGCACTTCGCCGTCGTCGTGGGCCGCACGGTGCGGCTCTTCGATGCGGTCACCCGTCAGCAGATCATCTCGTTCTCGCTCGGCAGCGACACGTATCGCGTGACGCTCACCAAGGGCTGCATCGTCGCTTCCGACTACGCGCGGGCCTGGGTGTTCTCTCGCACCACGAACGCGCTCGTCCTCGACTCGGGGGAGCGCCGGGAGCCTGCGGCGCAGCCACTCCGAAATGGCCACACGCTAGTGTCCGCGGGTGAAGTGGTGGCCGCCTTCGACGCGCAGGGCGCGCTGCAGGGCAGCACCTCGCTGCCCTACGATGGTCAGCTCGTGGGGGCGACGGACACGCACGGCATCTTTGGTCCGGTGTCGGGCGGTGTGCCGCGTACGCAGCCCGACGGGCTGTATGCCATCGACTCACGCGCCCAGGTGGTGAGCGCGCTGCGCTTCGACGACCCGGGCTACGCGCCCCGCCCACTGCGCACGCGCTACGGCGGCGGCACCGAGACGGACGGTGGTGTGATCCTCCACGACCGGGTGCTGGTGGTCAGCGGCTCGGGCGCGCTGCTCTCGTGGGACCTCGCCACGGCGAAGGCCGTGCGGGTGCTGATGGAAGCGAAGCGCATGCCCATGGCCAAGGGCGTGACCGAGACACGCTTTCACACCACCAACCCGCGCGACGAGTGGCCGGTGCCCGGCGTCGAGGTGCAGGGGGCGACCTTCCTCGCCGTGGGCTGCACGTATCGAGGCACCACCGGGGTCTCGAGCGGCGTGGCGGTGCGTGTGCGCAACGGCGCTGTGGCCACCTTCGTGGGCTGCACGCTCGGTGGTGGCGAGGGCGGCGGCATCGAAGCCGAGCAAGGCAGCACCGTGGTGCTGAAAGACTGCGACATCGGGCCCGGCGCGGTGAAGCTCGGCGCGGGCTGTCACCTCGTCATGCTGTGATGGATTGCCTGTGTCCGTCGGACCGTGCGCGCTTGACATCGAAGCATCATTGTCGCACGTTGATATCATGAAGCGCACGGTGATATCACTCGAAGAGCGGGATAAGGCTTGGCTCGACGCCACCGCCGCGCGTGATGGGACGCCCGCGACCGAGCTCGTGCGTCGCGCGGTGAGGCTCCTGCGCGACCGTGAACCTCTCGATCGGCAGCCCTTCGACGAAATCCTGCGCAAGACACGTGGGTCGTGGCGTCGCGGCGACGGTCTCGCGTATCAGCAGAATCTGCGCGATGAGTGGTGATGTCGTCCTCGACTCCGTGATCCTCATCGATCACTTCAATGGCGTCGAAGAAGCCACGGCCTATCTCGCGCAAGTGGGTGAGGCGGCCGCGATCACGGCGATCACCCGTGCCGAAGTGCTAACTGGCTTCGACACTGCCGACGTGCCGTTGGCGCTGGCGCTGCTCAGCCGCTTTCGGCTCATCGCGATCGATGGTCCCGTCGCCGATCTCGCGGCTGCGCTTCGTCGCGAGCATCGCTGGAAGCTTCCTGATGCCCTTCAGGCTGCCGCGGCGCGTCAGCACGGCCTGCGGCTGGCCACCCGCAACACGAAAGACTTCCCACCGGCGAAGCACGCGTTCGTCGTCGTTCCCTACACCCTTCGCGCGAAGTGACCGCGGGCGAGCTTCTTGACGATTGGCCTGGTCTTGACGCCTAGGCGGGCGGCCGCCGGCGGACGTCCGGCGATCCGCCAGCACGGGGCTCTGTGCGCCGTGTGATTCCTCGGCGCCAGCGCAGGCATCCGGCGTGCAAAGGCCGGGCACGTGCCCGCCGCCGCGCACACTTCACCGTCGCCGAACCTGCTCACCTACCAGCGGCGGGATCCGAGCGCGGGCCCGCTGCACCAGCTCCTCAGCGCTCGGCTCGAGTCGTACCTCGAGGCCCGCAGCGAGCGCCCGCTCCCCCGCTTCGTCACCGACGCCCTTCACGGCTACCTGCGCTGCGGCATCCTCCGGCACGGCCTCGCCAGGTTTCGCTGCGACGACTGCGCGCAGAGCCGACTGCTGGCCCTGAGCTGCAAGCAGCGCGCCTTCTGCCCCCGCTGCGTGGGGCGCAAGATGGCCGATCAGGCCAAGCACCTGGTGGAGCAGGTGATGCCGCCAGTTCCCTACCGCCAGTGGGTCCTCTCGTTTCCGCACGGCCTGCGCTGGCGCATGGCCCACGACCACGAACTGACGCGGAGTGTCTGGGCGATCGCCCGCAAGGCGATCGACGGCCTCTACCGCGCTCGCGCTGCCAACGTGGGCCCACCCGGCCACCACGACAGCGCCCGGCCGGGCAGCGTCATGGCCATCCAGCGCTTCGGCGGCGCGCTCAACCTGAACGTGCACTTCCACGCGTTGTACACGGACGGATCGTTCCACGAGCGCAGCGACGGGCAGGTCGTGTTTCTGCCGACCAGTCCGCCCACCGTGCCCGAGATCGAAGCGCTGGTGACCCGCATCAAGCTGCGAGTGGCCTCGCTGCTGGAGAAGCTGGGCCTCGGCACCGACGACGAGGATCCCGACCAACTCACCTTGGACATGGGCGAGCTGTACGCGGAGGGCGTCTTCAACAAGGGGGCCAAGCACCTGCGCCACGGCGCTCCCCGCGGCCCTAGCCCATTCGTCCGCAGAAAGGCCCACGAAGATGGCTTCGACCTCGACGCCCACGTGAGCGTGACGGCTGGAGCCCGCGAAGAGCTGGAGCGCCTGGTACGATACATCCTTCGGCCACCCTTGAAAGAGACGCGGCTGAGCCTCCACCACGATGGTGTGGAGCTCACGTTGAAGACGCCATGGCGCGACGGAACCACTCAGATCCGCATGAGCGCCGAACGCTTCATCGACCGCCTCGTGGCCCTCGTCCCCCGCCGCGCGTCAACACACTGCTCTACGGCGGCCTCTTCGCCGCCAATGCCCGCCTACGCCCCCAGGTGGTGGCTCACCGCCGCGCCGGCGCTGCCGCTCGCAAGCGCCCGCGCCCTCAGAAGGCCAGCAAGCCCCGCAACACCGCATGGGCCGAACTCATGCGCCACAGCTTTGGCCTGGACGTCCTGGCCTGCCCCCACTGCGGCGGCCGCATGCGTCACGTGGCCACCGTCCTCCGGCACGCCAGCATCCAGCGCATCCTCCAGCACGAAGGCCTCGACACCGCGGAGCCCCGCGCCCGCTCTTCTCCCCTCAGTACCGACCTCCGCCACAGCCAGGAGACCGGTTGGCGCGGACGTACCGGAAGGAGGACGACTTTTCTGGTCGACACCAGCGACGCCTGGTGGTGCGCCAGACACCCCCGCGAAGCCGGCAAGGCACCGCTCCGTCGGCGCTCCATCGAACGCCCGGTCACCGATAGAATTGGCAGCCAAGCCTCCCCTCGTGCCACCCTTCCTGGGCCGGCAGGGGCTTCATGCGCGCTGACCGACAGCGTATTGCGCAGAAGTCGGTTTGAACGAAGCCGCTCCGCGGCAGGCCTGATGTCGCGCGGCTGAGGGACATCGCGACGTTCAGGGGCACGGCGGCTTCAACGGATCGACGCTGTGGATTGAGCCCGTCCATCGGGGACGTGGCCAAGCCATGGAGGCGAGCGATGGGCGAAGTACGAGATCGAATGGAGCAGGACCTGTTCCTGCGAGGCGTTGCCGCGAACACGCGGGAGACCTACCTGCGGTACGCAAAGCAGTTCGTGGCGTTCCACAGGCGCGACCCGCGGGCGCTGGACACGGAGGAGGTGCGCGCATGGGTGATGCACCTTCGACGAGCGGGCCGGGCTCCGAGGAGCATCAACGTGGCGCTCAGCGCGCTGCGCTTTCTCTTTGGGGTGACGTTGCGTCGCCCCGAAGTCATGCACTCGATCCGTCGCGTGGTGGAGCACGACAAGCAGCCCGCCATCCTCTCTGGGAGCGAGGTGCAGCGGCTGCTCGACGCCATCGAGCGCCCTCGCGACCGCGCCCTCGTCATGCTGCTCTACGGCTCGGGGCTGCGCATCTCCGAGGCGCTGTCGCTGACGATAACCGACGTCGACTCGGGACGCGGTGTGCTGACCATCCGCCACACCAAGGGGCGTCGTGACCGCATCGTGCCGCTGCCGGCCGTCACGCTCGAGGCGCTGCGTGAGTGGATGCGTCTGCGTCGACACCGGAGCGAGGGTCTGTTTCCAGGGCGCAAGGGTCGGGCGTCGCTGACGCGCGAGGCGGTGCACGCCCTGCTGCGGCTCGCGGCCGTGCGCGCGGGTCTGACCAAGCGCGTCTATCCGCACTTGCTGCGTCACAGCTTTGCGACGCACTTGCTCGAGCTCGGCGCGGACATCCGCACGGTGCAGGTGCTGCTGGGGCACCGCTCCATCTTGAGCACCACCCGCTACACGCACTTGTCCGAAGCGCGCCGTCAGTCGCTCGTGAATCCATTGGCCGTGCTCGGGACGCCAGACGGGGCACGACTCGCGTAGGACGCCGAGGTGGCAGTCATGGCGCACGAGCACGGGTCTGTGGCCCGGCGCGAGCCTGGGCTGAGCGTGGGTGAGATCGCGCGCGCTCACGGAGAGCGCGTGCGCCAAGAGCACGCGCTGAGCCCGGAGCAGCACCAAGTGCTGCGGGCCATCGAGCGCTGTCGGACGGCGGCGCTCGGCGGGCATCTGCACAAGTGCCCCGGCTGCGACTACGAGCAGCCTCGCTACAACTCGTGCCGCAATCGGCACTGCCCGGGGTGCCAGAGCCTGTCGCAGCTGCGGTGGCTCGAGGCGAGGCGCGAACGCATCCTCGACGTGGGCTACTTCCACGTGGTCTTCACCATCCCCGAGCCCCTGCGCGCGCTGTTCGCGCGCGAGCGCCGGGCCATGTACGGGCTGCTGATGGAAGCGGCGCGCCGCAGCCTGCTCACGATGGCGGCCGACCCGAAGCGTCTCGGCGCGCTGCCCGCCATCACGCTGGTGTTGCACACGTGGACCCGCGAGCTGCTCTACCACCCGCACGTGCACGCCGTGGTCAGCGCCGGCGGCTACGACCTCGCCGGACACCGGTGGGTCTCGGTGCGCCGCAACGGCCGGTACCTCTTCCCCGTGAGGGCTCTCGCCAAGCTCGTCCGAGGCATCGTGCGCGAAGCCGTCCTGCAGGCGCTCGACGCGGGCACGCTGGTGTTGCCGCCTCACGAGGTGGAGCCCGTGCGGCGCGCGCTCTTCGAGACGAGGTGGCACGTCTACGCGAAGGCGCCGTTCGCGGGGGCGCAGCAGGTCTTCGCGTACCTCGGGCGCTACACGCACCGCGTCGGCATCTCGAACGCGCGCCTCATCCGCTACGACGGCGAGGCCGTGACCTTCGCCACCAAGGACGGCCTCAGCTGCACCCTCCACGCCGTGGACTTCCTGGGCCGTCTCTTGCGCCACACCTTGCCCAGGGGCTTCCACAAGATCCGTCACGCCGGCCTCGTCTCCACCAGCCACGTTCGATCGGGAACCCTCGCTCGCGCACAGGCCACTCTCGGCAACACCATAGGGTCGGCACGCGTGGCGGAGACCAGTGAGCGAGCGAGTCCGCGCACCTGGGTCGAGCTCATGCTGGCGCTCAACGCGTGCGACCCCTTGCAGTGTCCGCGCTGCGGCACGCCGCTGCTCGTGCTCCCCTTGCCGATAGAGGCGGGACCTTCGAGGCTCGACTCGTCATGACCATCGCCCCCAACATACATAGGCATGCGTCGCGCAGCGACCGGTCGTCTGCTGCGGTGGTGGCGCTCGTGCGTCCCGCCGTGGCATGTCGCTGTGCGCACACGACAGGCCACGATGCGCGCGAGGATCTGACGTGCCGACGTCCCCGCACACACAGGCGCCTCGGCCCAAGCCATGGCCAGAGCGACGGCGCCTCCGGAGCCCTGCAGCGATTTGCCCATAGGCAAGCGCTACCCTCTGGGTGATGCTCCGCGGCTCCGTTCAACGGCGCCTCGGCGAACCGCGCCTCACGCGCGCTGGCCTTCCTGCCGCGTGTGCGGGGCGCGCTTCACCGAATCGCTATTACTTATGTAAACTTTCCGTACAACAGCTTGAAAGTGTTCATGTTTCCTATGGGCCGGGGCTGCTGGCGAGCCAGGGCGAGACGTCGGTCGGTGGGTCGGGGGGGGGGGAGGCCACGAGGCGGCCGCCCCTCACGCGCCCCGCGCAGGAGGCGCAGCGAGCGCGCGCGCACAGGCCGCGGTGACGCAGCTCGCGGACGGGCGGCAGCTGGCGCAGCGCTTCGAGGCGCTGCGCGGCGAGCGTGAGCAGGAGGCGGAGCTCGCGGTGCGTGAGCCGGCGGTGCAGCAAGAGCGCGCGAAGCTGGCACAGGCCAAGGCGGCCGAGGCCATTGCGCCTGCGTTCGATGCCGCGCGGCGGGCGGCGGAGCAGCTGGGCGTTCGCGCCGAGGCCGAGGCGCAGGCGCAAAGCGCGCTTCGCGAGGTGACCACGCGGCAGGAGCGGGCGGCCGAGGCGGCGAGGGAGGCGGCTGCCCAGCACCAGCTGCGCGCCGAGCGTGAGGCCGAGCGAGCCACCGTCGAGGCGCGGGCGCAGGCGGGGCGCGACTGGGCCACGCGCCGGAAGGCCCGTGAAGCGGCCGAGGTGGCGAGCACCGGTGCGCGGGAGGCGTGTGCCGAGAGCGAGCGCGCGCACCAGGCGGTGAAGCAGGACCTCGACGCGCTGGGCGCGCAGCGCGCGCTGGTGGCGGAGGCCGCAGCGCAGCTGGCTCGCGCCGAAGCCGACCTCGCCGTGGCCACGGGGCGCCTCGCGCTGCATCGCCACGTGGCGCACCTCGCGGCCGAGCTCGATGTGCTGGAGGGCGAGCTCACGAACGCGCAGCAGCAGCAGCAAGAGGCCGCCGCCGCCCTCGGTGACGCGAGCGCCGCGCTGCGCGCCATCGAGGCCGCCATGCACGCGGGCCACGCGGCGGTGCTGGCGCGCGCGCTGCGCGAGGGCGAGCCCTGCCCCGTGTGTGGCTCGGCCGAGCACCCGGCGCCGGCCGAGACCAGCGCGTCCACCCCCACCGAGGCGGACCACGCGGCGGCCGAGCGCAGCGCGAAGAAGGCTCGAGAGGTGCACGCGGGTGCATCCACACGCGCGGCCGCCGCCGAGGCCAAGCGCGACGCCAAGCGCAGCGAGCTGACCGACAGCGTGTTGCGCAGTTAGGATGTTATGTCAACTTTCCGTACAACAGCCTGAAAGCGTTCATGTTTCCTATGGGCCGAAACGCGAGCAGTAGCTCTTAACTACCTGTCCACCAGTTCCGGGACAGACCGCAGAACAAACTTCCAGAGAATTAGCCCCCATAATCAGGCGAGCTACAGAGTGAGCCATCAGCGACACCGGGATGACGGTCATCGAGGTGCCACGCAGCCTTTGGGTTTTCCCGGAGGTGTATTGTGGCCAAGGCGCGAAGGATCGAAGAGGAACTCGAGGCTCGTAGGTGTCTGCTCGCGGTGGCGAGCTCGGGTCGCCCACTCGCGGAGTGGGCTCGCGAGCACGGAATCGACGGGCGCTCGCTGAACGCGTGGCGCGTGAACCTGGGACGGCGCGAGTCGAGGGCCACGAAGGCGAACGCACTCAAGTCGCAGAGCAGGCGCGCGCCGAGCGGCCTCGTCGAGCTGGTGCCCACGTCCCTGCCGAGGATGGCGGCGGGGGGTGCGGGTCACTACGTACTCGAGGTGGGCAGCGCCCGCGTGGAGTTCGGCGACGACTTCCAAGAGGACACGCTGCGCCGCATCGTGCGGGTGCTGCGCGCGTGCTGAGCCTGCCGCCGACGGTGCGCGTGTTCGTGGCAGTGGAGCCCATCGACATGCGCGGCTCGTTCGACTCGCTGGCGGGCGCGGTGCGTCGGCTGGGGCTCGACCCGGTGGATGGGCACCTGTATTTGTTCATGAACAAGCGTCGACGGATCGCCAAAGCCTTGTGGTTCGATGGGTCGGGCTGGTGCGTTCTGGCGAAGCGACTCGAGGCCGGAAGCTTCCAGGTCCCCGTCCTCGATGGTGCCCAAACACAGGTGCAGATCGACGGAACCGCGTTCGCGTCGCTGCTCGCGGGCATCGACTTCACGGCGGCGCGGCAGGGCTGGTATCGACGGGCACGAGCGGACGTTGGTAGGTAGGGGATCGACAGCGATCGTGAGGCGTGATCTCTTGCCGTCGTGGTCGACGTCGCCGCGCTTCAACGAGAGAACGCCGAGCAGCGCGGACAGATCTTCCAGCTACTCCAACAGAACGCGCAGCTGGTCCAGCAGCTTGCGAAGCTGAACGAGCGCGTGGCCGAGCTGCTGGCCATCGCTCAGCGGAAGCAGCGCAAGACCCCTGCGCCGAAGCCACCCGTGCCGCCGCCCACCGTCGAGGGAGACGCCAAGCTTGCGTTCGAGGACCGGCCGCAGGCGCCCGAGAAGCCCACCGAGGAGGAGAAGCCCAAGTCGCCGGTGAAGCCGACGGGCCGCAACAAGGTCCCCGCGCACCTCGAGGCCGAGGAGCACGCCTTCCGACCCGACGCTTGCGCCCATTGCGGCAGCACCGCGCTCGACGCCGCCGAAGTACTGAGGGAGGAGAAGCTCCACGTCGTGAAGGAGCATCAGCGCCGCCGAGTGGTGGACCGCACCACGTGCCGCTGCCGCAACTGCGGCGGGCGCACGACGCCGCGCTCCCTGCCGGCGCCCTACGACCGCTCGAAGGTGACGTGCGAGTGGCTCGCGTGGCTGGTTCATCAGAAGTTTGGACTGCTGACACCACTCGACCGCCTCCGACGCGACCTGGCCGAGCGCGGTGTGCCGCTGGCGATGGGGACGCTGGTGTCGTTCATCGAGCGTGCTGCCGATCTGCTTGCCGCGGTGGATGGCTACCACTGGCGTCAGCTGCTCGCGGGCTCGTGGATGGCCACCGACGGCACGGGCCTGAAGGTGCTCGTGCCCAAGCTCCCGGTCGCGCACAACGGCTACATCGAGCTGTACCGCAACAGCGAGCTCGCGGTCTTCCAGTACGAAGCCGACAAGAGCAGCGACTCGGTGGTGTCGAAGCTCGCGCCCTTCGTGGGCAGGCTCACCGCCGACGCCGAACACCGCTTCAACGCGGTGTTCGAGACGGGCCGCGTGATCGAAACCGGCTGCAACGCTCACGGTCGCCGCAAGTTTCGCGACGCCGAGGCCACCCAGCCGGGGCTCGCCAAAGAAGGCGGGGCCTTCATCGGTGCGATGTATGGCGAAGAGGAGAAGGCCCAAGCGCTGGGTCTGGTTGGCGAAGCTCTACGAGAGCATCGCCAGCGCTACATCCGGCCGCTCGCTGACGACTTCGAGGTCTGGCTCGCCGCCGTCGAACCCGTGCTCCTGCCCTCGGAACCGCTCATGGCCGCGGTGCGCTACTACAGGAACCACCGCGACGCGCTCTTCCGCTTCATCGACGACCCGGACGTGCCCATCGACAACTCGCCCACCGAGCGCGAGTTCCAGAACGTGGCGAAGCTGCGCCTGAACATGCTCTTCGCGGGCAGCTCGGAGGGCGCCCACCGCGCCTGCGTCCTGCTCGGCATCGTGGCCACCTGCCGCGCCATCGGGGTGCCCGTGCAGGCGTACCTCACCTGGGCCTTCGAGCGGCTGGGCACCCACCGCGACGTCTTCGGGCTCGACGTGGCGGACATGACGCCCGCTGCGTTCAAGCGCGCCGGCTAGTCCGCGTGCCTCCCACTCCTGGCTCCCAATGCGGCGAGCACGGGGTGCGCTCACGCGCATCCCGGCGTCGCTGATCGGT